>JAGOBX010000296.1 GCA_017999075.1 Candidatus Babelota bacterium
TCATATAGTTTTAATATTAAACTAATTTATTAATTATACAAGTTTTATTTTGTGTAAAAATACAATCCATAAATACATCAGTTTTTTCAAAAAAAGGGATATGTTCAAATAATCCGAAATTAAATGTAATTCCTATTTTATAAAATTTTTTTTCAGGGTGTTTAAAAAAAAATTTATCATAACATCCCATTCCGAATCCGATCCTTTTTCCTGACTTGTCAAATGCCAATCCAGGACATAGTATTATAGTTGTATTATCCTGTATTTGATTAAATTCAAATTCAACATTTTGTATTGGTTCATAAATCTTATATTTATTTTGTTTTAAGTGTGAAAGTTCGTCTAATTTGTAAATTTTAAATTCTTCAGTTTCCTGCATTTTTGGTAAAAACAAAGTATATCCGTTTTTAATCAGCCATTCATTAAATTGAGTCAGGTCCGGTTCTCCGAAAAGCTTCCAGTAACTTATAATTCTTGTATCAATATTATTTTTTTTGTTATCAATAAAATTTATAAGCTTGGTAAATATTATTTTAGAATTAACAGATATATATTTATCCGATAATTTTTTTCTTCTATTTTTTATTTGATTTCTTAAGTCTTGTTTAGAAGCAAACATATATTATTTTTTATCATAAGGATTTTTTCCTGGTAATTCTATGTCATCATATTGTTCAATTCCGCCGATAAATTTTGCAGGACTCCAAGTTCCCCATATTAAATATAGAAACCATATAAATATTATTAGGGCCAAAACAACAATTGCAGTTATAACCTGTTCTTTACCTCTAATCCATTTTTGTATCATAGGGATATGGTGTTTTACTTTTATTTTTTTTTTGGATTGGCCGTCAATATTTTTTTTTAATAGTATTTTAGAAGTTTGACTGAAAAAAAGTCTTTTAATAAAATTATAAATATTTTGAAAAATATTAGACAATGTAACCATATTAATAATTATATAAAATATGGTATTTATTGTCAATAATCTTTTTTAAAAGATAGAGTTATTACGAAAATGAAAAGTAATAAAGAGAGGTATTGAACTAAAAATATGAAAGAAATTTTAATTTTGAAAACCTAATTCGGAAATTATAAGTTATGTTTTGAATATATTACCTTATCATCGCCAGGACCGTAAAAATTTTTAAGCACAGCTTCCTGTATATATCCGCATTTAAGATAAAATGAGCGTGTGGAAATATATTTTAATGAGTTAGAAGTTTCAATATATATTTGTTTTCCGCCGGCAGATTTTATGAGTTCTTCAGTTTTAACCAAGAGTATTTTTCCGAGTCCTAATTTTTGAAAATTTTTATGAACTGCAATCCAATACAAGTCAAAACTTGAAACAGTACATGCAATGGGGCCATAACACACATAACCTGCTACTATACCTTTATTATTTTCTGCAAATAAAAAGTTATATCCGCTTTTAGTGCCTGTTTTTAAATATTCCTTGGCTAAATCTGCAGCGACTTCAATTTCATAGTCATAAAAATATTCTGTAGATTGGAGAATTTCTGTGATTGTACTAATATCAGTATGTTTTACTGAATTTCTAAAATTCAAATCGTTAATGTTAATATTCATAATTTTATCTTAATGTATCAACAATTATGCGTTCAATGCATTCTTGAAAACTTATTCCTGCTTTTTCAAGAGCCGCAACATATCCGCTATCAGGAGAAATGCACGGGTTTGCATTAATTTCAAGAACAAAAGGTACTTCTCTTTTGTCAACTCTAAAATCAATTCTTGCGTATCCGCGAAGCTCAAATTCTTTCCAGCATTTTTTTGATATTTTAATAAGTTTATCTAAAAGTTTTTTTTCTTCCTTTCTAAATTCAAAGGTTCTGTCGGTGTGTTTGTATTCAAAAGAATCAGTATCCCATTTGGCTTTATAATCTACAATTTTCGCTTTATTATCAGGGAAACCTGAAAATATAATTTCGGCTGGAGGTAAAATAACAGGTTCTTCAGGGGATTCTGTAGAAGCAAGCAGTGCAAGATTAAATTCTCTTCCGTCAATATATTTTTCTGCAAAACATTCTGCCTTTATTTGTTCGCGTTTTATATCAATTTTTTCAAAAAGTTCGGACTCAGTTTTAACAGATATAACAGAATTTTCATCAATTCCAACAGATGCTTCTTCCCATAATGCTTTAATAATATATTTTCCTTTTATATTAGACAATTTATCATTATTCTTATTTTTTTCTACTGCCCATTCTGAAGTGAGTATTCCGTAATTACATAGCATTTGTTTTGTTAATATTTTGTTTGAAGTTAAAAACATCGAAACGGTTTTTGAGCCTGTGTAAGGAATTTTCAAGTGATCCAAAAGAGCCGGAGCGAAATAAATTAATCTTCCGTCGTGATGAACAGATTCAACAAGATTGAACACCAGACAAGGATTTAAATCTTTAATTTTTCTGTAAGTTTCTTCTAAATTCATTGTGAAACTTAATGATACGGGTTCATAATTAAGGTCAATTAATGCTTTTGATACAGAGTTTACCTGATCAAGCACATCAGCTTCATCTTTTGAAGCATTTTGCCCGACGGCGTTATGAAGAATAATTATTTTTTTATTCATTTTTTTATCCGTTTAATAGTGGACTTAACTATGTGTTCAATGAGTTTTTGATATGGGAATTTTACCATTGAGCACAATATAGGTAAATCTGAAATATCAGGGTTTAATCCTGCCAAAGGATTAACTTCAATAAAATTAGGAATTCCGTTTTTGTCTAATCTAATATCTACTCTGCCTGCATCGCGGCAGTTTAGGCCGCGCCATGCTGATAGAGCGGTTTTTTCACATTTTTCGGATATTTTTCCTTTTACAACAGAATATTTTACCAAATCTTCAAAACATTGTTTATTGGAGTAAGAGTATATTTCTGATTCGGCTTTTTCGTTTAAAGTAACTTCAATTGTACCTATTGCTTTAGAGTTTTTTCCTGAACCTATAATACCGACAGTAAATTCTCTGCCAGACAGATATGTTTCTACAAGAACAGGTTGGTTAAATTTTTTTAACAAATCAATACAGATTTTTTTCAAATCTTTTTTTGAAGTAATTTTAGAATTTGCGTTTATTCCTTTACTTGTTCCTTCGGCAATGGGTTTTGCAAATAAAGGGAATGGTAAATTAATTTTTTCTATGTCCTCAGATGAATAAATTTCATAAAAATCCGGAGTTGGAATTTTTAAATCGCGGATTACACGTTTAGTCATTCCTTTATGAAGACATAAAGATAGTACAAGAGGATCGGAAAAAGTATATGCTATATTGTAAACGTCAAGTATTGAAGGAACTTGAGCTTCTCTTCCTATGCCATACAGTCCTTCGCATATATTGAACACAAAATCCCAGCGTTTTCCTTCTGCGATTTTTTTTATTAAACTTTTAACATTTCCAATACGTTCAGTTTTAATCCCCATTTTTTTTATGGCATTATCAATTGCATCTATTGTAGATAATCTGTCGAATTCAGCGGCTTGTTCAGATGAATAACCTTCGGCAATATAATCGTCTTTTAAATCGTATGTGATTCCAGCTAACATATTCATCTCCGTAAAATAATGGGAATTTTTTCAAATGGCTATTTTGCCAATTTTACAAAATTTATATTATGAAAATCTAAATTTTCAGCCGTTATAATCGGGATATCTGTAAATGTTTCCTTCGAAATTACGAAGAATAACTTCATTATTTTCGCGGCCAATATAATATTCAGGTAAAATAGGAGTTTTGCCTCCGCCTCCAGGAGCATCTATTACATAATGAGGAACGGCAAAACCAGTAGTAAATCCTCTTAATCCTTTGATAATTTCCAGACCTTTTTCAATAGAAGTTCTAAAATGACCTGAACCAATGATAGGATCACATTGATATAAATAATATGGCCGAACTCTGATTTTTAGAAGCTCGTGATATAATTTTTTTATTGTATCCACGGAATCATTGATGTTTTTAAGCAATACAGTTTGGCTTCCAAGAGGTATTCCAGCATCAGATAATCTTGAACAAGCTTCAGCAACTTCAGGAGTGATTTCGTCGGGATGAGTAAAATGAATATTCATCCATAAAGGATGATATTTTTTTAACATTTTTACAAGTTCTCTTGTAATACGCTGCGGCAAAACTGCCGGAACTTTAGTTCCTAGTCTGACAATTTCTATATGTTTAATTTTTTTTAATCTTAAAAGCAAATATTCAAGATTTTCATCAGATAAGGTTAAAACTTCTCCTCCGGACAATAACACGTCGCGGATGGATTTAGTTTTTTCAATATAAGACAAAGCTGCCTGCCATTGAGAAGTATCAAAGCAATAATTAGTATGTCCGCTTACAACTCTTGATCTTGTACAATATCTGCAATTTGTAGAACAAAATCCTGTAGTTAAAAACAATACTCTGTCAGGATATCTGTGAACTAATCCAGGAACAGGGCTCTGTTCATCTTCTGATAACGGGTCCTCAGCTTCTCCGATACTTTTAATATTTTCGGCGGATGCCGGGATAACAGTTTTTCTTAAAGCGTGTTCAGCATTATATCTGTCAAGAAGACTTGCATAGTACGGCGTAATGCGAAGCGGTAAATAATCTTTGTGTTGAGAAATATAATTTATCTCATCATCAGTAAGAGATATTATATTTTTTAATTGTTCGAGAGAAGTGATACTGTTTCGAATTTGCCATTCCCAGTTGTTCCAGTCTGACCTGTTTGCTTCAGGAAAAAATTTTTCAAGAAAAAATAAAGAATGTCTGCTGATTTTAAAAGAATTTGATAAAGTCTTTTTTAAATCAAATGGAGATTTTTTTTCACAGATAGTTAATTTCCTTGAAAATTGATGGATCTTTTGGATTTTTTTAGGTTCAGACATTTCAAGAATAAGCGGGTGGGGATCAGCGTCGTCAGTTGAAACTTTTTCATTGTCTCTAACCGCACAAACAGCATCTAATGTTTTCATTTAATGAAAACAACTCCTTATAAATTATTATTTTTAAAAAAAATGCAGAATGAAAAATATTTTCTTTTACGGCATTATAAAAATAATATAAATTTTGAACTCAATATATAATTCAAAAAAAAAAAATAAATTTAAAAAAAATATATTTTATTTCTTTAAAAAT
>JAGOBX010000297.1 GCA_017999075.1 Candidatus Babelota bacterium
CTATTTGTCTTTGTCTGAATGTTTATTCTGCCGAGTACGCATATGTCACATTATAGATCAATTGTAATAATTTTATCAGCTCTTTATTATTCATTTTCATTCAATTATTCGATGTCTTCTGACGATTATGTTTTTATAGTGAGGGGAATCTCTCTGGCAAATCCTGATTTCGCTTTAAATGACTGGTTTATAAATACATTCAGTTATCATTTCATATTTGATTATTTAGTATCTTTTTTTTATTCCATTTCTTCAAGTGAAAACTGGTTTTTCAGGGTGTTTTTTTCTTCTTTTGTTTTTCTTCATTTTGTTATGGCGTTGAGTTTTTACCAATTGTTTAAAAATAAAAAATATGGTTATTTTTTGTGGGTTATTTTTCTTTTGTTTTTTAGAGTACTTATAAATAAGTTCTTTTTTTCTTTTGGTTTTATGCTAAGTTATTCTCCTGAAAGGTATGCTTCGATACTTCTTCTTATATCATTTTCTTTAATAATAATGGAACATATTAATATAGGAATTTTTATTTTATCTTTAGCTGCGTTATTTCATCTGAACACATTTCTTTTGATTTCTATTCTGCTTTTTTTTATAATTTTATATTCTTGGATTTATAAAAAAATAAAGGTATATTTTATTTTAGGCATATTGTTTTTTTTAATATGTTCAATACCGAATATTTATATAATATTGAAGGTTTTAGCTTTCCCCAAAGAATTAATTGAAAAATCCAATGAAATAATGCGGAATGTGAGATCTCCGTTTCATTATAGTGTAAGAGATATATTTAATAGAACATACATTATTAATTTTTATATTTTAAATAGTTTTCCTTTAATATTTCTAATTTACACATGGTGGAAAAATAAAAAATTGAAAATTTCAATAGATATATATCTGTATTTGGTTATATTCTTTTTAATAAACTTCTGGATAGTTTTGATGAATTTCTATCCTATTAATTTTGTCAGAAATCTTCATATAGGAAGACTGACGCCGTATGTATTATTTATAGGATTTTATATTTTTGTTAGCAATATACCAGAATTTTTATCTGAAATAAAAAAAACATTGGTTTTTATTTTTATATTTTTTTCAATCTTATGTCTTATTGTTTCAATTAAATTATATATTCCTTTAATAATTCTTACTGCAATTTTAAGTTTAAATTTTTTTTTAAAAAAAAGACTGGCATTAAATATTACGGCATTAATTGTTTTAATTGTTTTTTTTAATTTTTCTAACAGATGGAAGACGAATTTGAACCGCTTTATACAACCATCTCTTTTTTATATGAGCGAACATTATCGTCCTGTTTATTCATGGATAAAAAACAATACACCGATAGGTTCTATTATATTAATTTCTAAAAAATTCCATGCTGTTCGTTTTTTTACTCAAAGAGCTATAGTCGTTAATTTTAAAAATTTTCCCGTAATGCCTGTTGATACAATAGAGTGGTATAATCGCATAAAAGATTTGGATTATGATGATAAACTGAAAACAAATTCAAAAGCATCTTCAAATATCGGATATGAATCAAAAAATCTGAATGAATTATCTGTTACAGCTAAAAAATATGGAGCGTCATTTGTGATTATTGAAAAAAAATATTTGAAAGAAGAAGATGCAAATAAAATGTATTGCTATAAAGATGATGAATTTATTGTTTATAGAATTAACATATGAATAACTTAAAAATATTGATACAGAATAATATAAAGACATCATTGAATATTGCAGAAATTAAATATGCATTCAGGGTATTGCTGACTATAGCTGGTGTAAAATGTGAATTTGTAAACAATATTGATGATTTGCCCGATATATATTACGGAATGGAACTTAATAATAATATAAGATTAAATATAAAAATGAGTTCTGTTTTTTATTTAACTGAAGAAAATTGTGAACCTGAAAAAATTATTTCAGAAAATAATAATTATTTTTTTATATTTAGTGGCTTTTCAGAAAAGGGTATAATAACCGGAAAAGATTCAGCAGTTATTATCGATAATGATATAATTTTTACAACTTACTACTTACTTTCTGGAACCCACGAAAAAAATATAAAACACAATAAAAAAGATCAGCAGGTTCTTGAAACTGTTTTGTTGTATAAAAATAAATTATTGCATACTCCTTTAATTAATGGATACGCGCTTCTGATAAAATCATTTTTTGAAAAAACTCATCAATTTATTCCTCTTTGGCCGAACCATAAAAAATATGCAATAATTTTTTCTCACGATGTCGATTATCCTGTAATGATAAAATCAATTGAAATTTGCAGACACATTTTAAAAAATAAAAAAATTGATTTGTCAATAATTGCCGGTATTATTAGGGGAAAAAATAATTTTTGGCGTTTTAATGATTGGGTTAATTTTGAAAAACGATATAACATAAGATCTGCATTTTATTTTTCGGGGTTGAAAGGGACATTTTTAAAATATTTGTTTAAAGTTCCTGATACCTTTTATGACATATCTGAAAAAAAATTCAGAGATGTTATTAAGTATTTAGATGATAACGGATTTGAAATAGGATTATATGCAAGTTATTTAGCATATAAATCTAAGGATTTTTTTGATTTTGAAAAAAATAATTTGGAAAAAACGTTTGGAAAAAGAGTTGTAGGCAATAGACATCATTATTGGCATATGAATCCAAAAAAAATATGGGAAACTTCTCAAATTCATGCTGAATCAGGATTATTATACGATACATCTGTTTGCCTGGCGAAACATCCTGGATTCAGATATTCAATTTGCTCTCCATTTCATTTTTTTAATCAAGATACAAAAACTGAAATTAATTGCCTTGAACTTCCTTCTGTTTTAATGGATGATCATTTATTTGGATATAGAAAATATCTTGAATATAATAATTATGAGAAAGAAATAGATGTTCTTGTTGATGCTGTAAAAAAATATAATGGATTATTGGTTCTTGATTATCATGTTAGAGTTTTTAATTCTGATTTTTTTCCTGACTGGTTGAAATCGTATGAATATATAATTAAAAAAATAAATGAGGCATCAGATTATTATTGCGATACTCCTGAAAATATTGCTAAATATTGGCTTAATCGTGAGAAACAGATAAATGGAATATAATATAATATAAAATAAAATGAAAATAGTAATAATGACCAATGAAGGTAGTATTTTTGGCAAAAAACTTATAAACAAATTTATTGAAAAAAAAATATTAATAGATAAAATAGTAATTATTAAGCAATCGTTTAGTTATAATATTAAATTATTCAAACTGGTTTTAAATAAAACAGGATTATTTCAAGCAGTTTTTTTTTCTTTAAGGAAAATATTTAAACAGTGTATGATTAAATATAAACTTAGAACCTGCAAGAATTTTATATTTGATTATTGCAATATGAACGTTCCATTTATAACGACTTTTGCGACTAATAGTTTGCAGACTGAAAAATTATTGAAGAAAATTAAACCGGATATAATAATTCTGGGACAAACAGGTATAGTAAAAAAAAATATTCTTGATATACCTGCTATCGGGACAATAAATGCTCATCCGGGCATATTACCTGAGTACAGGGGTATAGATTCATATAAATGGGCGCTGTTTAATGATGATTATGATAAAATCGGCGCTACAGTTCATTGGGTTGATGAAAAGATTGATTCTGGAAATATAATATTTCAGGAATTATATGAAATTAAAAAAAATGAATCATTAGACAGCTTAGAAAGTAATGTTAATGAATTAGCTGTTGAACTTATGGCTAAGGCAATAGCCGATATGATTAGCAGCGGAATTGTAAAAGGCCGTCAGCAAAAAAATGAATTATCCAGGCAATATTTTAAAATGCCTTTAAAACTTGAATATAAAACTGCGGCAAAATTAAAAAAATATTTTTTAAACAGGCAGGTTTAATATGCTGATATCAGTAATAGCTCCAATGTACAATGAAGAAGCTAATATTATCAGAACTTATAATGAGTTGGAGGCTGAATTATCCAGATTTTCTGAGATGGATTATGAAATATTGTTTATTGATGATGGAAGCACAGATAATTCATTGACAAAAGCTGAAAAATTGGCTGCTGAAAAAAAATGTTTGAAAGTTTATGGATATCCGAAAAATCAGGGAAGAGGCATGGCTCTAAGAACTGGATTTGAAAATGCTAAAGGAGATTTGATTATAACAATTGATTTTGATTTGTCATATAGCGCTGATCATATCGGAAAAATGATAGATGTTCTTGTCAAAGAATCTGATATAGACGCTGTTTTTGTTTCGGCGTATATGCCTGGAGGAATGACTGTAGGAGTTCCTAAATTCAGATTATTTGTTTCTAAAATCGGAAATTTAGTTTACAGGAATGTTTTTTCAACTAAAATTTATACTTCTACATGCGTTGTAAGAGGTTATAGAAGAGACGCAATAAAATATCTTTTACTAACTGAAAAGGATAAAGAAATTCATCTTGAAATTATTTCAAAATTATTGGCTAACGGTTTTAACATCAAAGAGATTCCAGGAATATTAACTAAGCGTTCTGTTGGAAAATCAAAATTTAAATTCAGCAAAACTTCGATAAGCCATCTTATATATTTTATTCATGAAAAACCTTTTATGTTATTCGGTTTAATAGGAGTGTTTTTTATCGTGTTAGGAATTATTTCTTCAGGAATAATTTTTTATACAAGATTTGCAGGAGATTCTGTTTTTGAAGCAAGTTTTGTAGGCAGGATAGTTTCGCCAAATTTTGTAATATTGAATTATATTTTCGGGTTTCAGTTTATAGCCATCGGATTTTTAGGTCTTCAGAACAGTATTCTTAAAAAAGAATTTTTCAGAGTACAAAAACAGATAGAATTTCATTTTTCTAAAAAATATGAAAATAAGCAATAAGAAAATATTAATACAATATACAATAAGTATTGCAATATTGTTTATAATTTTTATGAATTTTAATCTGAAAAAAATTGAAACTGCTAATTTTTATTTTAATGTGGAGTGGTTTTTTTATATAACTTTAACAATGATAATTACATTTGCATTAAGAGCATGGCGCTGGCAATATTTGATGAATAATGAAACGCAAATGGTTTCATTTATTAGTTCATTTAAAATATTC
>JAGOBX010000298.1 GCA_017999075.1 Candidatus Babelota bacterium
GATAATTATATACTTCAATTGCGCAACCTATTACTTCATAAACCAATTCTTTATATATTAAATTTGTTTCCATTTTTTTATTCGCGATAATTCGCGGGAATTCGCGGGAGAAAAATTTCCCCGCTAATTTACGCGAATCTACGCTAATAATAATATAGTTATAAAAATATATCTAATATGCATTTTCAATTTATTTATTACTTTATTCTTTTATTACTTTATTCTTTTATTGCTTTTGTTTCTTTATTCGCGATAATTCGCGGGGATTCGCGGGAGAAAAATTTCCCGCTAATTTACGCGAATCTACGCTAATATCAATAAAATAATTATATTGTCCCAACCGTAAAAATCAATAAAAATATATTTTTCAATTTTCATTTTTCATTACAAATCATTATATTCTTCTTTCATCACCCAATTTATCAAATTTTTATCTTTTCGAAGTTGAACCTGATGGAACAGCCAGCCATTAAAATACGATTTTTTCTGGATTTGCTGAAAAAAGTCATATTTTTGCAAACAAACATCTTTCAAAAACTTCAGGTAATTCCACAAAATTTTAACTGCTAATTTATTTGATACGCATCCTTTTTGACGTGTATAAAAATAAGAATCTGAAATTCCCTGCATAAAACATCTTTTCCGGATATATTCAAACGTCATTCTTGATTGAGGAACAAAATGATATACTGAAATTTTCGGGTTGAACATAATTTTATAATTCATTTTCTTAACTTCTTTTGAAACATACGTTTCTCCATCGCCCCTGTATTTCAATAATTCATCAGGCATACTGTCAGGATGGAACCCGCATATTTTCATTAAAACATTTTTTCTGATAATATAATTACATCCCCAGACATACACAGGATTAATTTCTTTTATTTGGTTTCCGAAATCCAGAATGCTGAAAATACTGACATATTTCCCGTATTCATTATAATTCCATATTTTATCAAACCATACAGGCGGCGCAGTTTCAAAATCAGGAAAATTATTACCTCCTGCAAGAGCTGTCTCAGGGTTTTGAAAAGTTTCTGAAATACCTTCCAGCCATTTATCTCCAACCTTAACATCATCGTCTATATAGGCAATTATATTACCTTTTGATAATTTCATTCCAAGATTTCTTCCTATGTGCAATCCTTTTTTTTCTTCAAACACATAACTGAAATTTTTAAATTTATTTTTAAACAGCATAGCTGTATCTTTAGTATTATCAGACGAACCATTATCAACAACGATTATTTCAAATTTATCTGGTTCAAAATTTTGAGAATATAATGAATCAAGAGCTAAAATCAATCTGTCAGCTCTGTTTCTTGTAGGAATAATAACTGATATAAAACTCATAATACCAAACCGCCGTCAAAATTACTAAAATATGTAGTTTGGTTTAATGCTAATCCGCTAATTTCGAAAATCATTTTCATAATTTTGAAAGCTGATTAGTATAACTATTTATTTTTTTCGCAATACAACATAAAAAAACAATAAATTCTCTGATTTTTATAATGTTTCATTATATCAATCATATTTTTAAAATATATTACATATCCTTTCATATTTTCAGGAAGTTTAAAAAAAATTCTTTCTTTAAAAATTTCAGGAGAATAATGACGTGAAAACGGAGCTTTATACTGGTCGTCACGCCATACTTTTTTAGCGCCGTCATCAATAATTATATTTTTAGAATCACAATAAGGGCTTGTTGAAATAAAAAACGTTTTATCAAGATAAAGCGGGATAATTCCGAACCTTCCATTTTTTTTTAAAATTCTTGAAGATTCAGACAAAAAGTTAACATCAGCGTTTCCCATAAAACATTCATAAGCGCACTGCATTGAAATAACATCGCAGAATTCATCAGGCAATTTCGTATTTGCAGCATCAGCGCCGATATTGATTCCATTTATTCCATCAGGATAGCTCAAATCCAATCTGTATGATTTTATATTTTTTTTATTCAGTATATCAGCCCACGGACTTCCTGCTGCTGCAAAATCAATATAAACATTTTTTTCTGAAATATTCAAATATTTATAATTCAAATAATGTTCCAGGCATTTTTCTATAAACACATCTCCGCCATTTTTATAAAACGGCTGTATTTCAGAGAATTCATTCATCCATTTTTCAAAATCTTCAATATCAATTTTTTCTTCTTTAACAGGAACATTTAATTCAACAAGTTGATTTTTGATATCTTCAAATATTCCTGCATTTTCATAAGGATTTTGATAATTGTTATGATATGACTGCCTGTTTTCAATAGGTCCTGTATGCAGATCAATTAATTGCGGAACAATTATACTCAATTTAGCTTCTACTTCTTTCTCAACAATTTTTTTTAAATCAAACCCTAATGTTTTTTTTAATACTATATCAGCAATTTTTTTTATTCCAGATTTCATTTTAGAAGGTTTCATATTCAGAAACAAATCCCCGCCATATTTTCACTAAATTTCGTAAACTAATTATTTAAAAACGCAATACCGTTTCATAAAAACCATTTATCTTTCAATTCCGCAGGCTTATACGAATCAAGGTATTTAAAAGCATCACTTATATTTTCCGCAACATAATACAACCCGCTGTAATCAGAATGCGTAAATTTTTTTTCATAAACATTTTCAAAAAATTCCAATAATTTACTGTAAAAATCAGAAGTATTAATTATTATTATAGGTTTATTATGAATTTTTAATTGTTTTAATGTTAATATTTCAACAAATTCTTCAAGAGTTCCGTAACCGCCCGGTAAAACAAAAAAAACATCAGCTGCAGATTCCATTACCTGTTTACGTTCTCTTAAATCTTTGGTTACAATAAGTTCATCGCATTTTAAGTATGCTATTCCGGCTTTATGCAAATATTCAGGTATTACTCCTATAACCTTTCCGCAATTATTTTTAACTGATTCTGCAATAGCTCCCATCAAACCTATACTTGCGCCTCCATAGACAAGCGTCTTTCCAGTTCCGGCAATTTTTTTACCAAGTTCTATTGCTGGTTTGTAATATATCTCATCAATCGCATTTGACGATGAACAATATACGCAAATATTATTATATTCTGATGTCATTTTTAATCTGATTTTTTTTATAATTTAAACGAATTACATAACTGAAAATTATTTTCAGATTTGAGTTTGAAAATTAAATCCAATATTATTTTATTTCCCAAGTTCATCAGCTTTATTTTTAGCTGATTTTACAGCTTCAATTACGGTTTCTTCAAATTTATGTTCTGAAAAACATTTTATAGCTGCTTCAGTAGTTCCTCCGGGAGAAGTAACTTTACGCCGAAGCTGTTCAGCGGAATCATTCGATTCAATCATTAATTTTGAAGCTCCTTCAATTGTAGAATAAACTAAAGTTCTGGATGATTCATAATCAAATCCCAAAGATTGAGCAGCTTTTATAAAACATTCGGCAAAATAAAACAAATAAGCAGGACCGCTTCCGCTTACAGCAGTAATCAAATTCATTTGTTCTTCTACTTCCACAACTAAAACTTTTCCAAGAGACTCAAAAATATTTTTGATGATTGTTTTTTCAGCATCATTTATAAATTCATTAAAATATATTCCTGACATTCCTTTGAATACAAGAGCAGGAGTATTCGGCATTATCCTTACTATTTTCAAATTATTTTTTCCATCAGCAAATTCCGAAATTTTATTCACTGATATTCCGGCAGCTATTGAAACAAGTATATGTTTTGATAAAATATATTCTTTTATTTCTTTAAATAATCCGCTGAAATTCTGAGGTTTGACAGATAAAATTATATATTCCGATTTTTCAAACAATTGTTTATAAGTTTCACACGCTTTAATTTTTTTTGATGCTGAAACAAATTTTTCAATTTTAGTTTTATCAATATCAATAACAGATATTTCTAAATCCTTTATTTTTCCTGATTTTAAAATACCATTCAATATGGCTTCAGCCATATTGCCGCATCCTATTATTCCTAATTTCATAATATTTTTTCCCTTGTTTTTATTTTTCTAATCTAAATGAACAAATTCAGTTATTCCTTCATATTGTTTTAAAAATTCAGTAAAAGAATTTAATTTATATTTTTTCAGTTCATCCATAATGTTCCGATTTATTATTACCGGATTTATATATTTCCCGTTTTTTAATGGTATTGCTATACTCTTGTTTGCAGCAGTTTCATATTTATTAATTAATTTTTCTATCATTTCAAACGAAACATATTCCTGATTAAAAAATGAGATTAAAAAAAAATCTGTGTTTGGCGAAGCTGCGTTTCCTGCAGCTTTTAATAACGGAACAGTTGAATTTTCATAATGATCAATCTCAATATATTTGAATTCCATATTCAAAGCTTTCAGATAAGTTTTCATAAAACCAGTTTCTGAAGTCACTATAACTATTGTCTGATCAATAGCATTATAATTGAATATCCTGGATACGTTATTGAAAAAATTCGCATTATCTTCAGGATTTATATTTCTTGCGGCAATAAGTATTCTTGTCATCAATTTATATTTTTTTAAAAAATCAAAATTATATTTTTCACGCGAACTGATGGTTTTATATTCGTCAGTCATCATATCAAATTCCAGTAATTCTTCTTTGAACAAAGTTTCCCTGAACATTAAACCTTTATCAGTTAACAATTCAAGATATTTTGTTTTCATAGTTTACCGCTTCCAAAATAATATATTTTGAATTCATTTAAAATTAATGATATTGCGCATCTAATTTTTATTTAAATATTCGGAATTGAAAACTTTTACAGTATTCAAAAGTTTTTCATATGTATTATAAGTCATAAAAACATATTCAGGTTTATCATTATCAATTATCACAAAAGGTTCATCATCTGTCAGTTCCTTGATAACAGAGTTAATATTTTTGTGAATTTTATCCATTGAAACTATATTTTCAATCATAGCCAATTTACCTAAAATAAAAATTTTATTTGCAAACTTACAAATAATAATATATTATGTATTAAATTTTTTATAAAATCAAATAAAAAATATTATATATGGTAAATTTTTTCAAATTCAGATTTAACCAATTCATGATAAAAATATACTGGAAATATTTCGGAAGCTGCCTGAATCCTGTATAT
>JAGOBX010000299.1 GCA_017999075.1 Candidatus Babelota bacterium
ATTTCTATCTTTCTCATAGAAACTGTCCTTTGTTAATCGTTTAGTGTCTGGTCAAAAAAAATATTATTAATACAAAAAAAATATTAAAAATTCAGTTATATAAAATAAGCCTTAAAGCCTCCGAGATTGCTCGGCGTTTTCTTACTTTTTCTTGAATTCGCCAAGTTCTTTATTGCTTGCATCGAGTAATATCAATCTTCCATCGTCTGTTAATGCGATATAATCCGCTTTAGTATAATTACTTATGCGTGCGCTATCACCGCAAGCGCTATTTTTCTCATTATAAATACTACACCACCCTTTATCATATTTAACCATAACTCCAAGTCCGTATTGTATCTTGGAATCACTCATAGCAATCAGCGTTGAAGTTTTAACATTATTCATATAAAGGTCAACGGTCTTTCCATTCTCTGAAAAGGTTAATTTCGCTGTTTTATTTTGCGAAACAATTGACTGGCCCGGTAACATAACAAATTGTAACGCAACCGGAGCAGTAAATTCAAAATTTTTCTTTGTGGACCAGAAAATTCTGTCATTATCCGCGCTTTTTAATACTAAATCACCTTCGTCGGTCAGTAATACTTTGTAAATCGGTTTATCTGGTAATTCTGCGGGAACTTTGTCTGTTTTGACTTGCCCGTTAAAACTAACATAACCGGTCATAAGATTAGTCTCTTTCCCATTCTGCATAAAATTCAGGTATCTTTGAATAGTTTTGTCATTACCATCAAATAAAATATTAACTTCTTTCCCTTTATTATCGCAGATAACAATTCTATTGCCCTGATTTTCAAGATAAAATGTTTTATTCGGAGAATAGAATCTTTTTCCCGGAAAAATGACCTCATTTTTCGATATTTCGCCGCCGTAAATATCAGATGCATTTTCAAGGCCTTTTTTAACTGTCATATATAAATTAATTTCAACAATTCCCCTTTTTAAACCAAAATCATCTGACCTTTTCGGATTCCGAATAATAAGTATGCCGCTATCCAAAAGCTCGAGCGGCGCGCCGGCGCATTCTTTTTTTGACCATTCTGAACCAGACATCACCTTTAAATTATCTTGAGAATATAAAACAGCAGCTTTTCCATCCTCTTGCATTTTGAATATTCTCTCACAGTTCAAATATTCCGTGTAATCTTTAAACGGGTAATTCCCAAAAGAATAAATTATTTCGCCATTTTCATCAAACACGCTCAGCTCACCTTTATCTGTCCCGAAAGCAAACCTCAGTAAAAATTTTCCATTCGGCGATTTTAATCCGCCGAATTTATCGAATGATTCGCCGGGATTCAATTTTGACGGAAGATTTAAAGCAAATGCTTCTTTAACGCTCAATATTTTTCCGCCTTTTTTCCATAATATTTTACTGCCGTCTTTTGATTTAAGCGCTAAAAAACCATCGTTAGTGATTTCAAGATATGCGCCCGGATTTCCGTAGGTATCCGTAACTTCTGAGTTATTTACAGTTTTCTTAGAAATTCCGGTTAATGAATTAAAAATAAATTTATTCTGATAATTACTATATACTACGAATCCGCCGTCTTCCTTAATCATTGATATACAATCTTGACTATTATAAGTTTTAGGCGATTCCCAAAGAATACTCGCATTATCCTTTTCATCCATTGTGGCGTCAAAAAGCTTCCATTGCGCGCCTGAAAATTTTGCTTTATATTTTCCGTTCGGAGATTTTAATTCGAATCCGCTTGTAACTTCCTTATTTTTTAACAGGATATTTTCTTTACCTGCGTTTGGATTATCAATTTCAAACGCAGACCAGAGAACCTTACTGCCGTCTTTATTGTATAGCAACAGATTACCGTCGTCTGTTAATTGAAAATAAGCGTCAGGGTTTCCGGTGGTATAGGTCTGAAATGTCGGAAGATTTTTAGTATTTGTTTTATTGTCGCCAATATCGCTGCCGATTATTTTAAAGTTTCCGGTTTTACTGTCTAAATCACATTTATCATATCCCTGCGCCTGTCCTGTTTTCCAAATTACTTCGCCTGGCAGTTTTAATTCCTGCACTCCGCCAGCTATCCATTTAACAGGACAATTCCAATAGCATACATCAGGAGATTTTTTGATTATTTTCAAACCATCGGTATGCGGCGCAACAAATTTAAATGAAGCGCAATATTCTCCATTTTTTGATTCAATATACATTCTATTGAAAAGACCCGAGAGATCCTTTGCGCTGAAAATATCCAATTGTTCAGGTATACTTCCCGTATTATGATTCCATATTATTTTACCCGATTCGTTTCGTCCGAGCAAATAACCGTCATCTGTAACTTCTAAATAAGAATTTGGATAAAAGGTTATTGGCGCAGAGTATGCTATCAGTGATTTTTTTTTAAAATCCGGAGGAATTGGCATATTAGCGAGATAATCACTATAATTATTTTTAGTAGCGTCGGCAAATAGTTTATATTTAAATCTGCCGTTTACCGCATCCCATTCAATAGCATTTGGTATTTTATCCGTAGGCGATGTTGGTCCATTCCATGCGTATTTCCATATTTCTGCTGCTTTATACTCATTCGGCATTAATACAATATCGCCGTTTTTTGCAAATGTTAACATATATTTCGTGTTTGGCGAGAAAAAACTCGAGCCACAGTCTTTTATATTTCCGTTTTCAATTTTAGTGGCCGGAATCGACGCTCTCTGCATCGCTATTGCTGACTCTGCGCCGCTGCCTACGCTTTTGACGCCACGCCTGCTCCTAACATTTCTGTTATTTGATGAGTCCCTTGAAGAACTTGAATTACGGTCAACTGATGAATCTCTGCCTCTGTCAATACTTTTTGAACTGCGGCTGCTTCTTGAACTTCTGTCATTTGCAGTATTTCTTAAATTTTTTGAATTATGGTCCGCTGACGAATCGCTGCGGTTATCTGCGCTTCTTAAACTTCTATCTCGCCGGCTTCTAACATCACTTCTATCCGCTGCATTAACTGCGTTCAGCAGCAAGCATAAACTCATTGCAATACACACTGTTAAAATCAATAATTTTTTCATAAATAAAACCTCGCTAAAAAAAAACATTATTTAGGATAATTATAACACAAAAACAGACGTTTGAAAAGATAAGTAAATGAGTGGGTTTTGAGTAGTAAAAAACTACTCATCAATTATTAAAAATTATATAATTTTGTTTCGGGATATTTTTTGCCCTATTCAAGTCATTTTCGAGTCGTATGTTATATTTGAATTTTAGTATTTATTTTGGTATCAGAATATTTTTCCTGTGATTATTTTTAAAACCATTGACAGTAAACGGCTTAACTTTATGAATTCCGCTGGTTTGAAGTTTCTTTATTTGATTTGCTGCGCAGAAAAATAATTATTTAGAAACACAAATAAATTGATTTTTTCGTCCTTGATCCCAAGTTTTTCTCTAATATTTTTTCTATGAAATCTGACAGATTCGAAAGAAATGTTTAGATTCGTAGAAATATCTTTTGACGACATTCCGGCGCGGACCATATTTGCAATTTCCATTTCCCTCGAAGTAAATGATTTTGTAAGATAATTGAAAGTTTTGCCTTTTTCGCCGATAAGTTCCTTGATATTTATTTTTATCAGTTCAAGAATTTCCGATTCTTCTTTTGAAATTTTTAAAGCAAGTTTATTAATGAACGGCATTATTATTTTATGAATTGTTTCCTGAATGGATTCGTAAGTTTTGGTTCTGTCATGCTCTATCTTTCGAAGCACTTCTTCAAGCGTATAATTTATCATTGTCAATTCGTTTTCTTTTATTTCAAGCTCTTTTTTTTGAGATAAAATATCTTTATATTGATTTTCAATTATTTGATTTAGGTTTAAAGTAAAATCTCTGATTTTAAGCATATTATTAACGCGCGCAAGCAGTTCTTCAGATATAAAAGGTTTTGTGACATAATCCTGACCGCCGCTTTCAAAACCAGAAACAATGCTATCTTTATCTGTGCTGCCTGTAACAAAAATTACCGGAATATCATTGAATTCTTTAAAGTTTCTGATTTCTTTACATATTTCAAAACCTGAACAATCAGGCAGTTTAACATCAAGCAGTATCAAATCTATTTTTTCTTTATGCAAAATTTTAATAACATCTTTTCCCTTTGTTGATATGCTTAATAAAAATTTATTTTTTTTTAAAATACCAGCTAAAATTTTTATCGTGTCTTTATTATCTTCAACTATCAATATTCTTTTATCCATATAATTTACGCCTCGCTATTGCCGCTGAATATAGATAATAATTTTTGCAATTCTTCAATGTCGAATTCAGCGCAGCAACTGATAACCGAATCTGCCCAGCCGGCTATGCCCGCGTTATTTTTTGCTTCGTCCATATTTTTAATTTTAACGGCAAACGCCTCGATTTTATCTATTGAATTTGTCTGAATCAGTTCATCATATTCATCTTTGAAATTTTTAAAAATAATTTTTTTTAGGAGTTCTTTGTCGGATTTGTTTAACAATGTTGGTTTTTCTAAATCGTCAAATGACAAATAATTTTTTAATTCATTTATCAATTTATCCATATCTATCGGTTTCCGCAAAAAAGCTTTAATGCCTGATTCGAAATATTCATCTTCTTGATTTTTTAATAATGATGCGCTGACTAAAATAACAGGTATTTTTTTCAGGCTGTCATAAGAATAAATTTGCTTTAAAACCTCAAGACCGTTAATATCCGGCAGTTTTGCGTCAAGTAAAATCAATTCCGGTTTTATTGATTCGGCTTTTTCAGTTCCTTCTTTGCCGTTATTTGCAATAAAAATATCCAACTGTATTTTTTTTAAAAAATTGCCGATTATATATTGACAGTCAGTATTATCTTCTATAAGTAAAATTTTTTGATTTTTAAACTTAATCTTTTCAAAGTTTATATTTCCAACCGAATAGCATTCATTCAAACTTTGATGAACTTTTATTTTTTTTATTTCAACGGTGAATTTGCTGCCTTTGTTTAATGCGCTCGTCAATCTGATTTCACCGTTTATTTTTTCTGCAATCTGTTTTACTATAGCTAAACCCAAACCAGCGCTTTTATCAATGTTATAATAATCTTCTTTCATTTTTAATCTTTCAAAC
>JAGOBX010000300.1 GCA_017999075.1 Candidatus Babelota bacterium
AAGGGGACAGGTCTGTCTTTTCAATAAAATTTTATTATAATTTCGCATCAGCGATTTTATTTTTTTTATCAAAAATTGCTTCTTTCATTTTTTTATATTGTTTTCGGGCTGGCTTTTTACTCTTAAAACCTTATTTTTGTATTACTATCAGCTCAGTTCTCGATATTGTTACTTTTGTGATTATAATAAATTTTATTGACACAATCAAATCTGGAAAGTATTATTAAAAAGATATAAAATAAACTTGAAAATACAAATATAAAAACAGATTAAAAATATGGACTTAATAAAAAATATTATTGAAATTGTTTGGTTTGGCCGCGGTGGTCAGGGGGTAGTAACAGCTTCCCAATTAGCAGGCTCTGCAGCATATAAATTTGGATATAAAGGAATAAATGCAACACCTATGTTCGGCGCTGAACGCCGCGGGGCACCTGTAGAATCTTATCTACGTTTATCAGAAAACAAAATTCATATTTATTCTAATATTGAAAAATGCGATTATCTTGTAATTCTTGACGATACACTTATTGAAAAAATAAGTGCTAAAATAATTAAAGAAAATGAAACAATTGTTATTTTAAATACAAACAATAAATCTTCTGTCGAATATTTGTCTAAAAAATTTAAGTTAAAAAAAATTTCGTTTACAGACGCTTATGGAATAGCATCGTCTCTGTCTTTATCAGTAGCAGGAAATATTATTGTGAATACGCCTATTCTTGGAGCAGTTATAAAAGGTTCGGAAGAAAAGCTCTATAATCTTGAATCTTTGAAAAAAACATTATTTGAAAAATTTTCTGATAAACCGGCTTCACTGAATTTTAAAGCTGCTTCGGAATCTTATGATAAAACGGAAGTGATAAATTTTGAGTAGTTATAATTATAACAAAGAAATTTTTGCAGCCAGTTCTCCTGCAATAGGCGAAGCAGGTTTGACTTCTGATTGGCGTTCTGAAACACCTGAAATAATAAGTGAAAAATGCATAGCGTATAATAAAAATAAAATTATATGCCAGATATGCTGGGGATATTGTCCTGAAGGTGTGATAAAAAAGGGAATGCCGCCTGTTATAAATTATGATTATTGCAAGGGATGCGGAATTTGCGCTGAAGAATGTCCAAACAAAGCTATAGTAATGAAATAATGCAAAAAAATATTATTAAAATATAGAGTTTTAATGAAAAAATGAATACTGAAATTTTATTAACTGGGAATTATGCTGCCGCGTACGCAGTTAAAGCAAGCGGAGTGCAAGTGGTTTCAGCTTATCCTATAACCCCCCAATCGCCTGTAGTGGAAACTATATCTGAAATGGTTTTAAAAGGGGAATTGAAATCAGAGTTTGTTCCGGTCGAGAGTGAACACAGCGCAATTACTGTTTGTATATCAGCTTCTGCGGCTGGAGCCCGTGTTTTTACTGCAACCTCAGCGAATGGATTAATGCTTATGCACGAACAACTTCATTGGGCTGCAGGTTCGCGTGTCCCTATAGTAATGTGCTGTGTGAATCGTGGAGTTTCTGCTCCATGGACAATACTTAATGATCAACAGGATTCTATTTCTCAGCGTGATACAGGATGGATTCAATTATATGCTGAGGATAATCAGGAAATATACGATACTGTTATTCAGGCATATAGAATAGCCGAACAGGTATATATTCCTGTTATGGTATGTTATGATGGTTTTATTTTATCACATAGCAGTATGCCGGTTAAAATTGAAAATACGGATAAAGTATCAGATTTTTTACCTCCGTATAATCCGATAATTAAACTTGATTCAAAATCACCAAGAAATGTCAATCCTGTTGTATTGGCTGATAAAAGACCGGATAAAAAAAATATAATGCATAACGGATATATGGAATTTAGAAATCATCTTGCTTCAGATTTAATTAATTCTATTGAAGTTATTGAAAAAACCAATATTGAATTTTATAACAGTTTCGGCAGAAAATATTGTAACGGGTTATTTAAGAATTATAATGTTGAAGATGCTGAACATTTTATTGTTACTATTGGGAGTTTAGGGAGTGAATGTAAAGAATCTATAGATATATTAAATTCAAAATCTTTTAAAACGGGCTTGATTAATATTAAATCTTATAGACCGTTTCCATCTGAACAACTGGTTAATGCTTTAAAAAATGCCAAAACCGTTACTGTTTTTGAGAAAGATATAAGTTATGGTTTTGACGGAGCTGTAGCAGGTGATTTGAAATCGGCATTTTATGTTCATTCAAAAAATTCAAATAAACCTGTTATTCAATCTGTTGTTTGCGGATTGGGCGGAAGAAATGTTTCATATAAAGATATAGCGGATACTGTAATAAAAGTCATATCTGGAAAGTTGGATTATAAAAAACCTTATTGGTTGAATAGCGATATATTATAAAATAAAAAATCAAAATTGAAACATAGAAATAGTTGAATTGATTTTTGAAATAAAATTAAATTGGTATGGTTATTTTTTATGATAACACAGATTACACAATTGCCTGATAATGAATTATTGTTGCCTGGAACCAGGGCATGCAGCGGATGCGGCCTTGCTATTGCATACCGTACAGCTTTAAAAGCGTTAGGAGAAAATGTTATTATAACTATTCCTGCAAGCTGTTCCACTGTGCTTCAAGGAATGTATCCTATAGCGTCATCAATGGTTCCTATATTGAATACTGCGTTTGAAACAACTGCTGCTTCGGCATCAGGATTATCCGCCGCATTAAAAGTTCTTGGAAAATCATCAGAATATACGATAGTAGGTTGGGCTGGAGATGGTGGCACAGCAGATATAGGGATTCAAGCTTTAAGCGGAGCTGCTGAACGCGGAGAAGATTTTATTTATGTTTGTTATGATAATGAAGCTTATATGAATACAGGAACACAGAGATCCGGAGCCACCCCTGTTGGAGCGTTGACTACAACGACTCCTTTTTCAGGGAAAAAACAGAATAAAAAAGATATGTTGAAAATTATGGAAGCTCATAATTTACCATATATTGCTTCATGTAGTCCGTCATATCCAGTTGATTTATTTAATAAATTTTCTAAAGCTAAAAATATTAAAGGCACAAGATATATTCACATATTCACGCCATGTCCGCCAGGGTGGGGGTTTTCACAAAACTTAACGGTTAAAATTGGAAAACTTGCGGTAGAATCAGGATTATTTGATTTGTTTGAAATTGAAAACGGAAAAAAAAGTTTTACAGGTGTGTCAAAAAATATTTATGAAAAAAAAACCGCAAGAAAATCTGTAACTGATTATATAAAATGGCAATCAAGATTTTCAAAAATTTCAGAAGAACAGGTTGAATATATCCAGAAGCAGATAGACTTGAAGTTTTTTGATACGGAGTGTTTAAAATGAATCAACCTATAGGGGAAAAAATTAAAAATTATAGAGTTTTAAGAGAAATGTCTATTGAAGAGGTTTCAGAAATCACAGGTTTTTCGAAAGAATTAATTGCGGAAATAGAAGAGAATAAAACAATTCCTATATTATCATGTTTGATAAAAATAGCACGAGCTCTCGGCACAAGACTTGGAACATTTCTTGATGACAATAATGAATGTGCCTGTGTTTTGACACGGAATCAACAAGCAGTTGAATCAGCGAGATATATTTCTTCACATAAAATTAATGTTGGCTCTTTGGTTTTTAATTCACTGGCTCAAAATAAAAAAGACAGGAATATGGAACCGTTTCTTGTAACTCTCCAGAAAGATTCAATAAATGAAAAAGATAATATGTCTTCGCATGAAGGAGAAGAATTTATTTATGTTTTGAAAGGAAAAATAGGAATAAAATATGGGAAAGAATATTATGAATTATCTAAAGGGGACAGCATATATTATGATTCTGCAGTTATGCACAATGTACATTCTTTAGATAACGAACAAGCTGATATTCTTGCTGTAATATATATGCCGTAAAAATTACAATCCTGAAAAAATTAAAAGATATTTTTTAAAGTATTTTTTGGTGCATAAATCATTTTTAACTTAATATAATATTTTTTGTAAAATCTTCACAATACGAAATTCTTTTATTTTAAATCTTAATATTTATAAGGAATTGAAAAGAAAAATAACTTGTTTTTTTGGTTAATATATTGTAAAAACAATTTGTTTTTCTCAAAAAAAGTTTAGGAGTAAAAATATATTATGGCTGAAAAAGTTATTAAATATGATGAAAAATCTATAAAAACGTTAAGTTCGCTTGAACATATAAGACTTCGTCCTGGTATGTATATAGGAAAACTTGGTTCGGGCGGAGCTCATGACGACGGAATCTATGTTTTATTGAAAGAAGTAATAGATAATGCTATTGACGAATATATAATGGGATATGGTAAACAAATTGATATAGTTGTTAAAAATGAAGAAGAATTTTCAAGTAAAGACGATTATTGTGTAACAGTTAGAGATTATGGACGTGGAATACCTTTAGGCAAGGTTATTGAATGTGTATCTCAAATAAATACCGGAGCAAAATATAATGATGATGTATTTCAGTTCAGTGTCGGGTTAAACGGAGTTGGAACTAAAGCTGTAAACGCGTTATCATCAAGATTTTTTGTAGAAGCATATCGTGATGGTCAGTATGTTCACGCATATTTTGAAAAAGGTTTATTAAAGAAACAGAATAAAGGGAAAACGTCTGAGCCAAATGGAACAAAAGTGGGATTTACTCCGGATGCAGAATTGTTTAAAAAATTTAAATTTGAACTTGAATTTGCTGAAAAAAGAGTATGGCATTATGTATATCTGAACAGCGGTTTGACCATAGATTTGAACGGGAAAAAATATTATTCTAAAAATGGATTAAAAGATCTGCTGACCGATACAATAAAAGAAGAAAATATATATGAAATAATACATTATAAAGATAAAATGCTGGAATATTCATTTTCTCATACATCAAATTATGGAGAAGATTATTATTCATTTGTAAACGGCCAATATACAAATGACGGCGGAACGCACCTGTCTGCATTTAAAGAAGGAATTTTGAAGGGTATAAATGAGTTTGCTAAAAAAAATTTCGACAGTGTTGATGTCAGGGACGGAGTGATAGG
>JAGOBX010000301.1 GCA_017999075.1 Candidatus Babelota bacterium
CCTGTATCAATATCTATAATTACTACTGATGATATTAAAATGTATGGAGCGCAAAGTATTGCCGAAGTTCTCCGAATGGTTCCTGGCGTGTATGTTCAGGAGACAACCGGCGGCCAGCAGGATGTGGCAATACGCGGTATGACGAACGGACCGAAAAATGCCGGAGCATTCTCATCATATTCAAGAAACATACTTGTCATGATTGACGGCCGTTCATATTTCAATGATATTTTCGGAGGAACATTCTGGGAATTTCTGCCAATAACAGTTGACGACATTGATAGAATAGAAGTTGTCCGCGGGCCTGCGTCCGCACTGTTCGGCGCTAATGCGGTAACAGGCGTAGTCAACATCATAACAAAAAATTTCAAAAAAACCGACGGTTTTTATTTTTCTTCAAGCATAGGCCTGAACGCTCTGAAGCCGTCTGATATTGACAACGGTAATTATGGTAATTTAACTACAATTCGGTTCGGAAAGGAAAATGAAAAATTTTCTTACCGCATCGGCGCTGAATTCTCAAAAAAAACAATTTTTGACAATCAATCATATAACCATTCATACAAGAGGTTCGAATCAGGCAGACAATCGCTTTTAGCTGATGCTGCGAAAAATTTTCCGTCAAACCCAGATTTTCCGAGTGCGGACAATAACTCCCTTAAAACATACAGAATTTCAGCTTTTATGAGTTACAATATTAATAAACAGTCAAGTTTAAGTTTGCAGTTCGGCAGAAGCGAAGGCAGCGCTAATCTTACAGGCACTTCAGGCGACCTGATGATTTCAAATTATGATAATATTGAAAATAATGTTATCAAGTTAAATTATCAGTTAAATGATTTGAAAATATCCTTTTCAAACATATTCGGTATATTAGGCGAACATTCGAGTTTTGCGGACAGCAATGAAGAGGAACAGGATGGGATGGATTGGACATCTTACGACATTGATGTTCAGAACATTTTCAAAATTTCAAAGAAAGACATACTTGTTGCCGGCATAAACTGGCGAAAAGCTGAGAGCAGTTCAGACGGTGTTTATTTCCGGGATAAAAACGAAAAATCACAGCGTTTTATAGCAGGTTTTTTAAATAATGAGTTATCTATCACGGATAATCTGAAATGGATTTTAGGCGGAAGATACGATAAATTCGACACGCCTGACAAAGATAAATTTTCGCCGCAATCAATATTATTCTACAAACCTAAAGACAACCATACATTCCGTTTCATATATTCGCAGGCAATCCGCGCGCCATTCATAGCTGATTTATTCACAAACGCCCAATTTTCTGCCGGTGATTATATTATTCCTCAAGCTGATTCAGCTCCGATTATTATGCTCAGCCCCAATGAAAATCTCAATCCTGTAGGAATCAAATCATTTGAAATAGCTTATTCTACAGTATTAAAAAATAAGATAAATCTTGATTTCAGTGTATATCATTATGAAGTTGAAGATATGATAGGTTATATAAACGCAGTTTCAGGCGACAGTTTAATTTTTGGTCCAGGCATTATTGGCGGGACAGCATTTCCGACTTCAAAATCAAATGCTGCAGCTACTGATCTGAAAGCCGTGAACTTAGACGGCAAACTCAAATCAGACGGATTTGAAATGGGTTTAAATTATAACATAAATAAAAACACAAGATTATGGAGCAATTATTCTTATCAGAATTCTAAATTTCAGGACATTCATTCGAAATCCGTGCCTGCGCATCTCGCATCTTTCGGCGGTCACAAATCTTATAAAAACGGCTGGACATTATCAGGGTCAATCAATTATGTCAGTTCTTCGCGTATTGAAATAACAAATGTGATGGATCAGACACTTGC
Organism: Candidatus Babelota bacterium; assembly: GCA_017999075.1. GTDB lineage: Bacteria > JAGOBX01 > JAGOBX01 > JAGOBX01 > JAGOBX01 > JAGOBX01. The sequence goes on from JAGOBX010000301.1 coordinate 1,839, forward strand.
GCAGATAAACAAAGATCTTGCGGCAGATCCGATTGCTTTTATAACCCAGGCGCAGACAGGCGCTGATATTTACAAGCAGAAATATTTGAATGACGGCGCTTATTTATACAATACGCTTGGCGGCGCTGACTTGGGCGCTGCTGCAAACCCGACTTTAGCAGCAATTCTTGATTCTGCCCTTGGCGGCGGAGGAACGCTTATCGCTCCTTTAACTGCTGCGTTGAATGCTACAGGAGTATCTTCTGATAAAGTTTCCTTCATTCTGGCGAGTAGCAGTGTTACTGCTGCTGCTGCCGGTTTGTCAGCAAGCAACGGCGCTGCTCTATTGTCCGCGCGCGGGGTCAATGGCGAACTTTATAAATACAGCGCTGCGCAAGTAAGCGTCCAGGAAACTGAAGATTATTGTTTCATAAATTTAAAAGCAGCAAAAAAAATATTCAACGACAACGGCGAATTTGCATTATCAGCAAGTTTAAGACCGGACAAACGCCAGTATGCATTCGGTGAAAAAACAGGCGATAAATATTTCGTAACATTCAACTATAAATTTAAATAAAATACTTATTACTCAACTTTCGAGGTTTATGAAGTTGTTTATTGGTTGAAAAAAGTTGTTGAAAATTGTTAAAAAAATAAAATTATTAACATTGTGTATATATTCTGAACTGTTTCCAGAAATAAAATTTTATAGGAGAAAACATCTATGTTTACAATCTTAAAAATTATAACAAAAAAAATATTATTTTATTGTCTTTTTATTTTTATTTCAGTATATCAGGTTTCAGGGTATGAAATAAAAAATTTGTCTTACGAAACAGGTCAGGACAAAATTTCATCTTTTGTTTCAACAAAAATTCCGGGTAAAATAATAGTAAAAATTCATGATGATTTTAAAAAACCTGTTAGAGATATCCCAGTATATTTTTCATTGGTTTCAAAACCTTCAAAAGCCGAAGGGCAAACTATTGAAGACACGTTTGTTTTAACCGGCAGTAACGGCATAGCATCAACAAATTTTATTACAGGCAATAAAACAGGTAATTACAATATCATAGTAACTTCGCCTCAAATTCCGGAAAAAATTGTTTCAATAAAAATAGAAGCGAAAAAAAAATTATGGGGATTAGAATTACTTTTCGGATTATTGGGAGGATTAGCGTTATTCCTATACGGAATGAAATTAATGGGAGACAGTTTGATTAAACTTGGCGGAACAAAAATGTCAAAAATAATGAATGTATTGACTTCAAACAGATTTATGGGAGTTTTTGTAGGAACTTTTGTAACACTTGTAGTTCAGTCAAGTTCAGCTACAACTGTAATGGTTGTCGGACTAATCAATGCTCAAATGATGTCTCTTGCTCAATCAATAGGCATTATTCTCGGAGCTAATATCGGAACTACTATAACAGCTCAAATTATTGCATTTAAACTTACCGATTACTCGCTTTTATTTATTGCCATCGGTTTTTCACTAATGCTTCTTAGCAAAAACAAAAAAAAAATAATTATAGGTGAAATAATACTTGGGTTCGGTATTCTGTTTTACGGAATAGATATTATGTCCAGAGTTATGGAACCCATCAGATCTTATCAGCCGTTCATCCAAATGATGCAGCAGATGGAAAATCCATTGAAAGGCGTAATTGTCGGATTTGTGTTTACTGCCCTGATTCAATCTTCAAGTGCTGCTACTGGAGTATTTATCGCACTCTCATTTCAGGGATTATTAACATTAAAAGGAGCCATTCCATTAACATTCGGAGCTAACATAGGAACTTGCGCAACAGCAATTTTAGCTTCATTAAACGCAAACCGCGAAGCCAAACGGGCTGCTCTGGCGCATATTTTATTCAATATAATAAGCACGGTTATTTTTCTTCCGTTCCTTGACTGGTATCAAAAAATTATAGAGTATATTTCATATTCAAATCATATCTCCGCTGTTTCCACTGAAGATATTATAACTTATGTTCCACGTCAGATTGCAAACGCTCATTCTATTGCAAAAATAATTGCAGTCATATTATTTTTGCCTTTAACTAATCATCTCGCCAGATTATGTGAAAAACTTATGCCTGTCAAACCTGAAAAAGATGCAGATAAATATAAACCGAAATATCTGGATAAATCTGCCATGATGCTGCCTACAGTAGCTCTTCAATCTGCTAAACAGGAAATATTGCGTATGGCGTTTTCAGTAAAAAAAATGCTGGATCTTTCAATTGAAACAATTGAAAAAAGAAATGAAGAAACTATTGATACTGTAATTAATATTGACAATAAAATTGATTCTTTGAATCATTCCATCAGAGATTATCTTGTGAAAATTGCTCAAAATCCGTTATCTCCAGAAGATTCAAAATCCCAAATGTCTTTCATGTATCTAATTTCAAACATTGAACATATCGGTGATATAATAAGTCATGACATTATGAATTTAAGCAGGAAATTAATTAATAAAAATATTTCATTGCCCGCTGAAGAATATAAAACAATTCTGGACCAGCATAAATTTATATCAGAGAATTTTACCATTCTTTTTGAAAGTTTTAAAGACGGCCATGAAAATATGTCTGAAAAAATTATAAAAAATAAAAACGAGCTGATAAAAAACGAAAATGAAATGCGCAGACTTCATTTCATAAATATTAATAACAAACCTCAGGGGATCACTCCGATTTACCTTGACTTGATTCAGGCATATCATTCGGTTTACAGCGGATTAAGTTCTTGCGCATATATAATGAAAGGAGAATTTTAACCAAATACAATCGGATAATGGGAATGTTTCCAAATATATAAATATATTTTGGAAACAGTTCCTCACTCGGATAATTTAAAAATAAAATTTGGTAATAAATAATTTTTTAAACTTTTAAAACTGGTTATCTTATCTTGCAAGTTCAAGAGCTTTATTAAACATAGCTTTAGCAGATTTAATTGTAGTTATATTTGCTTCGTAAGCGCGCGTAGCAGTTATCATATCAACCATTTCAGATACAACATTTACATTCGGAAATTCTACATATCCGATTTTAGAGGCCAATTTATCAAACTCTTCGGCTGACAAATCAGCATATTGTTCTTTTCTTGTTCCATCTTCATTAAAAAAATCCGAATATTTAAATGAATCAGGATGATCCGGATTATAAACAAGTCTCATAGGATTTTTTTTATCTTCAACAATATCAACTACACGAACGCCGGTTCCTGCAAGTTCATATAAATCACT
>JAGOBX010000005.1 GCA_017999075.1 Candidatus Babelota bacterium
TTGCACAGAGGAATTGCCGTAAGAAAACAAACTGTTATCAGCTGGCGCGGTAATAGACAAATTTAAATAATATAACTCAATATTCATTTTTTTATGGCCCGCTTTTCAGTGTGCGTTTTTTTGTTTGCCTGTTCTTGATAATTTTTCGATAGCCGTAGCTGTAAGACAGATAGATTGCTACTGTGAATAATTTTCCTGTTTTGCAATGCTCGCATTTATTGAACTCAAGATTGTCGATTTTTGCTTTCCGACTTAGGCCGCAATTATTTTCATTGACCGAGCAAAAACGTTTGACGATTTGCGAAAGAAAGTTTAAAATGTTAAAAATGAAACGGAGCGTTTTGCTCTGGGTTAAAAAGACAGTCAACGCCGTCGGCAAAAAATCGTGCCATTTTCGCGGGCGCGAAAACCGCCGAGATTCGACTGCCCGTGTCCGTTATGCGTCATAGCTCTTAAAAAAAAGAAAATGGTTGACTTGAATATATGTATGTGCTATTATGTATGTAAATAAAAATATAGGGAGATATGAACATGCACCGCACAACAATATTATTGCCAGAAAGATTAAAGACAAAAGCAAATGTTAGAGCGAACACATTAGGAATATCATTGGGTGAGTTTATTCGCTTATCAATCGAAAGTAATCTTAAATCGCAAATTAGAGAAAAAAAAAATGATCCATTTATCCAAGATGATTACATTTTTACAGAATGCAATGCATCAGATTGTAGTATAAATCATGATAATTATATCTATGGTGATTTGAAATGATTTTTATTGATACAGGAGCATTTATCGCAAAATATATAGCTAATGATCAATATCATATAGCATCTATAAAAAAATGGAATAAAATTCTTGATAAAAACAAGCTATTTACAAGCAATCATATTATTGATGAAACAATAACATTGTTGATGAGAAAAACTACGTCAATTTTTGCAGTTGAAAAGGCAAAAATATTTTACCAGACAGAAGTTTTTAAAATATTGCGGACTGATATGGAGGATGAACTTTCGGCTCTAAAATTATTAGAGAAATATAAAGACCAAGAAATTACTTTTACTGATTGTTTAACAGCCGTTTTAATGAAGCGATATAATATAAAAAAGATTTTTACTTATGATAGACATTTTAATTTATTTAATTTTGAAATTGCAAATTAAGAAGAGCTACGGACGCATAACTTTTAAGGTGTAAACGATGTTGCGGGATAGCAGAAAAGTAGTATCTTTCCGCAACTGTGTTTTACGCCAAGATGAACGAAGCCGCGTCTGAACCCTAAAATATTAATAATGGAATTTGAATCGTTTCTGATAAAGTGAGATAAAAAAATCTTAAGATAAAATCACAAATTTATAGACTGGATAGCAGAAAATCAGATAAATTATTCTTGAGAAAGATTATAGTATGATTGCACAGAGGAATTGCCGTAAGAAAACAAACTGTTATCAGTTGGCGTGGTAATAGATAAATTTAAAAAATATAACTCAATATTCATTTTTTTATGACCCTCTTTTCTGTGTGCGTTTTTTTGTTTGCCTGTTCTTGATAATTTTTCGATAGCCGTAGATGTAAGGCAGATAGATTGCTAGTGTGAATAATTTTCCTGTTTTGCAATGCTCGCATTTATCGAACTCAAGATTGTTTTTTTTAATGTAAAAGATTTTGTTTGAAAATGAGAATGCCGTTTCGAGCGGATTGTCCTGAACTCTGATATGATCGAAAATGGATAGAGCCGCGTCAAATTCCTTTCCAAGCAGTTTTTTGCAAAAAAGAAGCACGAAAAAATAAATTTATTGTTTTTTTAAATTATTATGCTATAAAATTATTGCTCAACTTAGTGTCTACTTTTTCGGGGCAAGATCAACTTTTTTCAATCCGAGAACTTATTGATTTATTTATAAATACAAGTATAATTAAAAATTATGGTCGATAAATACATAGCTAAATTAGTTGATATTAAAAAAAATTATATGCTTGGAAATGTAGTAGCTCCGGCATTGAAGGGAATTACTTTAAATATACCTCATAAAAAATTCAATGTAATAATCGGTCAATCAGGCAGCGGCAAATCCACATTATTAAATTTAATAGGATGTATTGATAAACCTACTTCAGGTTCAATAACAGTATGTGATCAGGATATAACGAAATTAAATGATAATGAGCTATCCGATTTTCGGGCTAAAAATATAGGTTTTATTTTTCAGTCATATAACTTAATACCTGTATTAAGCGTATTCGAAAATGTAGAATATCCTTTGCTGTTAACTAAAACACCTAAACAAGATCGAAAAGAAAAAGTTATGAATGCGCTTGAAACAGTAAAATTAGCTGATCATTGGAAAAAACTTCCTAATGAATTAAGCGGCGGACAGCGTCAGCGTGTAGCTATTGCACGTTCGTTTGTCAAACAGCCGGAATTGGTGCTTGCTGATGAGCCAACTGCCAACCTTGATCATAAAACAGGTTCTGAGATAATCAAGCTTATGTATGAAATGCAGGAAAAAAACGGCATTACATTCATTTTTTCAACGCACGACAAAAACCTTATTTATAATGCAGAAGATATTTTTATGATAATTGACGGCGAGTTATTGTAATATATTAAACAAAAGACAATGAAAACTATAAGTATAGCATACCGAAATATATTCAGAAACAAACGTAGATCAATAATGACTATAATAGCAATAAGCGTTAGCGCTATTGCTTTGTTATTATTTGGAGGATTTGTTTCTTCTATTATGAAAAATATAGAAACCGGAATAATAATGTCAACCGGACATCTTCACATTTACAAAAAAGGATACACTGATTTTGGCGCAGGGAATACTGCAAATTATGGAATTGATAATTATCAGGAAATAATAAAAATAATAAAAAATTCTAATGAATTAAAGCAGTATATAAAAGTAACAACAAATTTTCTTTTTTTCGGAGGGATTGCTGGGAATTATAAAGTTGGGGCATCAAACATTTTTTCTGGTCTTGGCATTGAACCTAAGGCATTAAAAGAAATGAATGCATGGAATGATTATAATGTCAGATTAACAAAATCAGGTTTAAATTTTCAAATTGACGATAATGACGTTAATAACGGACTTATAGGTTATGGACTTGCTAAAATGTTAAGATTAACTGAACTGCTTGATGAACGTGATGTAATAAAAGAAGAGGCTGAACCTGATTCTACTGCCAATTCAAAGTCTGCAACAACATCTTCAGAAACATTTGATTTTTCCGGATTACTTGAAGCTGTTGGAACAGACAAACCTGAAGAAACCTCAAAAAAATATATAACTAAAATAGATTTGCTTGCTTCAACAGCAGAAGGCGGAGCACCGAATGTAATAAATTTATATTTAAACAAAGCTGCCAAGTTTCCGCAAAAAGTTCATAATGATAATTTTATAATAGCTAATATTGAGCTTGCACAAAATCTAATTTACGGGCATTCGGAAAAAAAGGTTACAGCTATAGTTCTTCAATTAAAAAAAACGAATGATTTAAATAAGGTAAAACAGATAATAATAGATAAACTAAAACCCACAAAATTTTTTGAAAATATCGAAATTAAAAGTTTTAACGAAATCAGACCTGAATATAATCAGACAATTAATATGTTTGTTATAATATTCAGTTTTGTTGCAATAATAATGATTATGATAATAATAGTCGTTTTATCAAATACAATGTCGATGAGCGTGATGGAACGATACAATGAAATAGGTACTTTACGTGCGCTTGGACTTAGAAGGATTAGAATATTGAAACAATTTGTTGCAGAAGGTTTGTTATTAGGATTGATAGGTTCAATTTTTGGAATAATTATATCAATCGTTATTGCTTATATTGTTAATACATCTGAAATTACCTGGATACCGCCAAGTTATGCAAATGAATTGCTTTTAAGCATACATATTTTTATAATCCCATGGTTTTTACCTGTTATTACTATTGGAATAATTGCAATTTCAGGAATTGCTTCAGTTATACCAGCATATAAAGCTGCGGAAATGAATATAGTTGATGCATTAAGACATAACTAATTATTTTAACTAAAGCAGGAATTAATTGGGAAATTCAATAAATACTTTTCAGATTAATTAAATGATAAATATATTTTCAGGAGGGATAAAATGAGTTTGAAATTATTTAAGATTTTTTTAATATCTGTAATTATATCTTTTGTTTTTGCAATAAGCGTTCTGGCTGATAAACCCGCTGCCAATGAGTTACTTGTCCGGGCTGACAAAATCAGGAACCCTGAAAAATCTTTCAAGATGCAAGCGACTCTTATTGAATACAGAAACAGCAAAGAAACTCAGAAAATGGTTTTTTCTGTTTATTCAAAACCTGATGAAAAAAGCGGTGAATACAATACAATAATAAAATTTGTCGAACCGTCAAAAGATAAAGGAAAGCTTATGCTTAAAGATGGTGCGAATATATGGTTTTTCGATCCTATGTCAAAGTCAACTGCAAGAATTTCTCCGCAGCAGCGTTTGATGGGGCAAACTTCAAACGGAGATGTTATGACCATAACTTTAAATAAGGATTACAATGCGAAGATTATTAAAGAAGAAACAATAGTTAATGCCGACAAACAGAAAGTAGAATATTATATGCTCGAACTTACTGCAAAAGATAATACTTCTAATTATTTCAGAATAGAATATTGGATAGAAAAAGAAACAGCTAAACCTGTAAAAGGCAATTATTATTCGGCAAGCGACAGATTGACAAAAATAATTTTCTACCGTAATTACCGTAAAGAACTTGGTATGCTGAGACCAACTGAAGCTATAATAATTGATGGTATAGATAAAAATTTTATTACAAGGATGATATTTGGGAGTTATCAATACATTGATATTAAGGATGAATTTTTTCAAAAATCTGCACTTGCAGGTTTCAATCTTGAATAGATGTAATGCATAAATATTGTTTTGGAATTTTATTTATTTTTTTTAGTTATATTAATTTTATTTCAGCAGATGAATTTAATTTTGATTTTTTAAATGCAGATACATCAGCAGAACCGGTTGAATCTTTTAAAAATAGCGAACAGAATAATATTCAATTGAATTTTGTAATTGAACAAACATTCAGATTTAATTCAAAAAACTCTAAAATTCCGAAAAGCAATATCCCCTTAGATTTTTTTTATGATTGGAATAACAGAATAACATTATCTTCAAAAATAAAATTTAAAATAACAGACAGGATTAATCTTAATTTATATGATAGACTGAATTATATAATCGACGATAAAAATAATTTGACGAGCGCATTAGTTAATAATGATGTGAATGAATTATTTTTTAATTTTGCCATAGACAGTTTAAACTCGTTTAATATTGGCAGAATAAACATGAAAAACGGTGCGGCAATAGGTTTTAATCCTACAGATTTTTTAAAAAAATATGCCGGTAATGAAAAAGTTTCAGATGATCCTATAGTGTTGAGGGAAAACCGGCTTGGCGTATTAATGGCAAGTTATCAAAATATAAATAAATTAGGGGCTATTTCTGTAGCAGCTATTCCTTCAATAAATACAGAAATTAATAAATGGCATACAACGCGAGGTTCATTTCCGTTAAATCTGAACAAAACAAACAATCTGGAAAAATATATTGTCAAACTTGAATTGAATACATTCAATAATGTTCAGCCGGAATTATTATATATTTCTGAAAAAGGACAATCAGGATTCGGAGCTAATATTTCATCGTCAATCAGTGATAATATTATAATTTATGCAGAATGGTCAGGCACCAAGAAAAAAAATATACTTATGGAAACAATTTTAAAATACTGTTATGATTATGGTATTTCCAAGGATTTACCTGAAACAGTTCTGCCTGATTTCATAAAAAATAAAAAATATAAAAATGAGATATCCGCAGGTTTTTCGTACACAGAAAAAAAATATAAACGAACAACATATATTGAATACCATTATAATCAAAACGGAGTAAATAAAAATTATGTTAAATATGTTGCAGAGTCAGAATATTACAATACCATAAAACATTATTTTAATCAAATAGATTTATATATGCCTCATTATTACTTATATTGGGCCACGCGAGACAATTCGAACAATTTAATGGAACCGTATTATAAAAAACAATTATTTTTTAGAAATCAGTGGTTTGAAGCATTTCACAAAAAAATTAATTTAGTAACTATGATTCAATATAATCTAATAGATAATAGTTATTATTCCAAATTCATTTTAGAATATAATTATAATAACAGATTAATATTCAATAGTTCTGCTGTATTTTATATCGGAGATTTAGATTCTGAATATGGCGGTCTTCCTGAATCGTATAATATAAAAGCTGGTTGTTCTTATTATTTTTAAATTATTCTGAAAAAAATATTTTTTTTGATTTTTAATAAAACTTGACATTATTCCCAGAGTCCGAAAATTTTATTTTTATCAATTTCCGGTTCGTTTTTATTATACATTCTGGTCATTGAAAACGTGTTTTTAAAATTATATTTTTTAGCGAGTAATAATGCTGCCGGATTATTTTCCGGAATATCCATGAATACAGGTTCGCCAATTTTTATAAAATTTACCGCATAAGAAAAAATATATTCGGCTGTTTCAAAATTATCTGCATATAATGGTTCAAACCGATACCCGCAGAAAGCTTTTTTTAATACCCCATATCCGCAAATATTATTTTCTGAATCTTTAACGCAAAAACTGAACGATTGAGACTGAAAAATCCATAACCTTATTAATTTAGATCTGTCCGCAGGAAAGCAGCATCTGTCATAATTTATAATTTTGTTGAAATAAATAAAATTATTATCTATTGGAATTATTTTATAATCATCTGATAAATTACTGATTTTTAAATCATGCTGTTTAACATAACAATATCTATTTATGTTAAACGCCGGTTTAAAACCGAGGAACCCGTAAAATTTAACTTTGTTCTTAACAGCATTTATACTTATATTCCTATCTTTGATATGCGCAAGAAATTTCCAGCCGAGTTCAGCTCCAAGCAATTTATTGCGAAATTCTTTTTTTACTATAAAAACTCCGGCAACAGCGAAATTATTTTCGTAAAAAATTGAAAAAACAAATCCTATAGGTTCATCATTATAAACTCCCATAAAAAAACCTGAAGGATCAGTTTGATAATATATATCCGCGTCATTAATGCCTGGATTCCAATTTTCATCGATGGTCCATTTAACTGCAATATCAATGTCGTTTCTACATGGTCTTAAAACAGTAATTTTACTATTGTTTATAAATTTATTTTTTAATTTTTCTTTATTAAGAACATCAAACATGGTTTCATCTCCACTATTTTTTTACCGGGTCTGAATCTGTAAAATCAGAACTAATTACGGCTTGATTAAAATAAACTGTTCGCTGAATTTCCGGTTGGATAGAATGTCCGTCATTTAAAAATTTTCTGTATTTTTTTCCTTTAAAAATTAAATATTCCGATAATATCCGGTCTTTTAAGTCTGGTTTTCCGACAATTTTAATTGAATCGTCAATCACTTTTTTTATAAATTTTTTATGATTTTCGAATTGGGCAAGTTTTAGAGATGCAATGATGAACGGTAAATAATTTTTTATTTCAGAATATATTTTTTTCAGTCGTTTATTATGAAGTGGATCTCCGTCAAATTTTTTTGAATAATGAAATCCTTTTATATTGACAGCAACTTTGCGGATCATACTTGGACCAAATCTTTCGTATTCTGTTTTATATGCGTATTCTCTAATCATTTCCGACTCAAGTGGCGTGAATTCAGGATGGTAGTGAGCAAGTTGTTTCAAGCCGTTTCGTTCTTCAAGAGGGACAGCGTCAAATATTCTATTTTCATCGCGCATTTTTTTATAAAGTTTTGTTCCTATCAGAGGTAAATACAGCATATATTGGTAATACGGAGAATTTAATGAGTATGCCCATTCTATATCCTTATAAATATTATTTTTTTTATGATTATCATGGCAAAGCAACATAGAAGTTATAGTTGAAATGCCGGCATCTAAAATTTTACTGATTAACACAGGCAGTTCTTCAATTGTATTTTTTTTATAATCTGAAAATTGCGATTCAACTCCTATCCATATTAAATCAATTCCCGCGCGTGAAATATCAAATATTGAATTTTTCATAATTTCGTCAAATGCTGAAAAAACGCTGAAATCCACAAAACCGTCTATTTCAGTTTGACATTCAGTTAATATATTAAGAATATTCTTATTGTTTTGAAATAGATTTTCATCTCCTACAAATAAAATCTTGTCAGCTTTTTTTTCACGGCACAGATACAATATGTAATCTTTTATTTCAGCACTGTTCATAAAACTTATTTTTTTACCGAAAAATGCGGATGTCATGCAAAAATCGCAATTATTATCGCACCCGAGCGAATTGGATATAATATAACCTAATTTTTTTTTAATTTTTTTTCCGAATATCACAGGATTAAATGAATAAATATCTGGATGTTTAAATTTTAAATTTTTAATGCCTAATAATTCCTGCATAAACGAAATACCATCGCCTTTACAAATATAATCTGCAGCGGTAATTTCTTTCAAATTTGGAATCAGTGTTCCTGTCCCGCCCAATATTATTTTACTTGACTGCGAATATGATTTTATAAGTTCGCACATATGTTTTGTTTTTAAAAAATTAGGCTGTATAAATGAAATTCCGATATATTCATATTTATTTTTTTTTATTTCTTCAATGAATCCGGAAATTGAAGGAAAATCAAGAACTGTAATTTCACAGCCTGTTAAATTATTCGCTATCAGATGCAACCCGTAACTTGAATAATTTATAAACGGAACAAAAATATCCTGAAAACTTAAAATTTGCGAACGCAGTAAATCCATTGGCATTTCTTTACGTGTAAATTGATTATCTGTTGCAAATGGCTGAAATACCGAAGTTAATAATATTTTCATAATATTTTAAAAATATTGGTTTTTAAATTTTGAAACTGTAATATGGAACTGTTTCCAAAATATATTTATATATTTTTTTACAAAATAAACTTATGGTTTATCAATATATAAATTTTGCAAAAAATGGCAGAACTGCCATTTGGAAACATTCCCCATATTGCATTTTCTGCACTGTTTTCATTATATATGAAAAAAATATATAATTAAGGGGAATGTTTGTCAATAGTATTTGGGAATATCTTCAAACACGAGCGTTTGGATTATACCACAGTGAACCAAGATTTTTGAGTCAGAAAATTATATTGTTTAAAAATACACATTTGATATGTTAAGCACGGCTGACATATTCGCCAGTTCGCGTATCAACTTTTATTTTAGTATCATTATCCACAAATAAAGGAACCTGTACTTCAAGTCCTGTTTCAAGTTTTGCAGGTTTTAAAACTTTTCCCGTAGTATCTCCTCTTTCTCCAGGTTCAGTATATACAACGTTTAGAACAACAAAATTCGGCATAGTAATTGTTACAGGCTGACCATCATATAGACAAATCACCACCTCCATATTTTCAAGAAGGTAATAAACAGCATCTCCAATCAGGCGTTTGTCAAGCTGATATTGTTCATAGTTTTCTATATCCATAAACGTATAGAATTCAGAATCATTATATAAATATTGCATTTTCCTTACTTCAAGATATACATCGTCAAGTTTATCAGGACTATGAAAAGATTTTTCTAAAATAGAATGATTACTTAAATTCTGAAATTTAACCCGATAAATAACTTCCGTGCGCGCTTCTTTTGGCTGGTTAAAAGAAATTTTTACAACACTGTATAATTGATTATTTATTTTTACAACTTTTCCTTGTCTAAGCTCTGTAACTTGAATCATATAAAAACTCCTATGATAATATTATCAATAAAATCAAGCGTCAGAAATATATAATTAATATCTGATATTTTCAAGATTTTTTTTAATTATTAAGTGTATTTATTTTTTCATTCTGTTTATTTCATAGATATATTTTGCAGAAATATCCCTGTATTCATTGAATAATTTTGAATTATGAAAACAATCCAATGCATTATTCATATTATTCAACTTATAGTTACATAATCCTTTTAAAAAATATAGTTCTGCAGAATCCCCGAAATTTTCAGTTATGCCGTCTGCTATTAATAAAGCTTGAGAATACAGTTTCATTTTAAAATAAATTTTAACTTTTAACATCATGCACCCATTATCTTTTTTTAAATGCAAGGCTTGTTCGATATATTTTAATGCTTGTTCAAAATACCCGTTAACATAATATATGTTTGCTGTTACAGTTAAAATTCTCATATCATTTTTTTCAACATTCAATATTTGTTCATAGTATTTAACTGCTTCTTCGTACATACCGGAATATGCATATAAATCAGCTGTAAATTCTAATATTCTCAAATCCGAATTTCCAAGAGCAATTTTTTTTTTTAAAAACATAATTGCTTCTTCGTGTTTATTAACAGATATAAACGTTTTAACAATATTGCCGATCAAATCAATACTGTCCGGATTCAGCAATAATCCTTTATTGTACGCGTCGAATGCTATTTCAGGTTTATCGGACAAAGCGTAAGCATTTCCTAAATTTAAATACAGGAGGTGATGTTTTATCGTCGGATCATTTTTCAAAAAAGATTCAAGATCATCTATAACGCTCTGATATTTTTTTTCTTTAAATTTAAGAGAGATTTCGTTCAACAATTTTTTCTGGCGCAATGATAATTCATAGGAATCGGCATTTAAAATACTGCAGGATATAATAATTAATACCAGGTATTTAAATAAATTATTTAATATTCTCATTTTTGAATAATACAGGATTATTCCGGCATATTTATTTATAATTATCTATTATAGAATTAATATTACCGTACATTTGTTCATCTTTTTTTATAATATAATCGCAATATTCTTTTCCGAGAATGACAGAATCACTTTCGGATGAAAGAAGTACAGTAATTATATTTCTGGGAACAAACGATAATTTTATCAGCGCGCACAGTCCTGAGCCGCTGAAAAATTCTTCCACATAATTTACAACAACAATATCAGGTTTAAATTTTCTTATATATTCAAGCGAAGATTCAATATTATCTATATATTCGACAGCAACTTTTTTTTTTTCAAGATGAACAGATATTATCTGCTTTATAATAACCGATTTCAAAACAAATAAAATTCTTGTTTTTGCTTTGATTGGCAATGCTGATGACTGATTTTCTGCGGACATCTCATTTTTTTTTAACGTATCGGATTGAGGTATTTCTGTTGCTGCTGATTTTATATCAGAATCAACAGATCCAGAATGTTGAAAAAATGATGAAGGCTGAGTTCCGTCAGATACATTGTTTAATTTAGTTTGCTCTGCATTAAAATCTGTTTTTTTAGAATTTTTTATTACTTCAAACACAGTGTTTTTATTATTAGAACTATTGTTTTTTATTTCATCTCCGTCTTTTTTTAAATTTTTTTCTGTGCCAGATGACTGTGGAATAGATATATTCTGTTTGCTAGAACCAGAATCTTTTTTTACTGTTTGCGCAGCTTGACTGGTTTTTATATTCAAATTACGTGAAGCAATTTTAATTAGTATATCATCAATATCATAATTTTCAGCGTTTATACGTTCAAATATATTGTTCGCATAATCAATGTAAGCGAGAAGTATATCAATGTTATATTCATCAATTTTTGCTTGTTTGGTTTGTTCCAGAATTTTTATGTTATCTTCAAATTTTTGAAAAAGTTCTGATATGATATGTATTCCATATGACCCGGC
Source organism: Candidatus Babelota bacterium (assembly GCA_017999075.1). Taxonomy (GTDB): domain Bacteria; phylum JAGOBX01; class JAGOBX01; order JAGOBX01; family JAGOBX01; genus JAGOBX01. The sequence goes on from JAGOBX010000005.1 coordinate 11,800, forward strand.
GCTTCCTTTTATATTATGCGCTATGCGCTTAATAAGCAAATAATCTACATTTTGTTTACCTTCAAGAAGAAGCGCTTCAAGTTTATGAAGCTGTTCAGCAACTTCTTTTATATAGTCCTGTATTAAACTTACATAATCAGGATCTATGTTAATAGGTTTCTTTTCACTCATATTTTAAATCCAAAGTTTTCATTACTTTTTTTATAACTTTATCCGGAGATTTGTCGGCATCAATAACGTGAACTTTTTTGTCGTGGTTAGCTTTATGCCATTCTACAAGATATTCGTACATCTGCCTTATTATGTCAGTACTTACTTCCACATCAGGAGTATTTCTTGCAATTTGACGTTTATAAGATAATTCAAACGGTATCATTAGTCTTATGAAAAAATCAGGGAACACAAGTTTTTTTTTAATTTCAGGATAGTTGTTTAAAAAGTATTCATCCTTCAAATGTTTTGAATATGACCAGTGAACTCCTATATGAGATTCTTCAAGTATAACGGCATTTTTTATTCCTTTTGAATTAAATTCGTTTTTTTTATTTTCTATATCTTTCTGGCGGATGCAAATCTCTTCAGCAAGCGAATCCGTTAATTTATTTCTATCAACCAGTATATTCAATTTATGTTTTCTGACGATTTCAGTAGTCAATTCAGGAAAATAAAAAAAATTTTCAGGAAAATAAATTTTTAAAAAATTGGAAACTTCAGATTTTCCTGTAGCAGGCAATCCTTCAATTATAATATGTTTAACACTCATAATTGTCATACTCCTTTTAAATAATTTACTGCTGATTCCACATCTTCAAAAACAGAAATATATTTATCGATGGGTATGATTTCAAGTGATCTTTTAACAACATTTTTCATATTGCATATTGCTATATGTGTTTGAATTCCTTTATCTTTATACTCTACATATTTTTTCAATATTACCCCTATTGTCGAACTGTCAATAGCTTTTGTATTTTCAAGATTAATAACAAATTTTCCGGTTATTTCAGACATAATTTTTTTGAACTCCACAAATTCTTCATCTTTAAAACCTATTCCCAGTTTTGCAGGAGTTTCAACTATTGAAACATTCTCGTTTTTTTGAATATTAAGCATAATTCAAATATCTCCCTGTTAAAATAATTTATTCGATATTTTTAATTTCGTCAAGAGTTCCATCAACATATACTTTTATTTTCCCGCTTCCTGAAACCGATATCTTGACAAACAATTGTTTTGCTGCCGGTTCTGTGTTGTCATAAACTATTTTTTCTCCAGTGCTGTCTTCAACAATTATTTTAATTCTTTTTTGATTCATATAATTCGGTGTCGTATAAGGAAATATCATATATCTTATCTGCTGCTGATTCTGTGAATCCGCAGGTCTTGCATTATAAAATATTTTTACCACACCAGATTCTTTCAATTTTTCACCAGGCGCAGGTTCCTGTTTCAAAATTTGATTTGCGGGTTTATGCCTGTTATACAACGGTACTTTTTCAGAAGTTAATTTTAATTCTGTTAATTTTATTTCAGCGCTTATAATATCAGAACCTACAAGTTCAGGCACAACTATATAAACAGATTCTTTTCCATTGCTTATGACTAACGATATTTGGGTTCCGGATTTAATTATATCTCCGGGTAGAGGAGACTGAGACAAAACCACTCCTTCAGGAGCAACTTCGCTGAATACCCTGACTGGAGGTTCTATTTTAAGCACCTGAGTTGATTTCATCTGTATTGTCCTGAGAATATTTACAGCTTCGTTATACTGAAGATTCTGCACATTTGGCATAGTTATCAGTTCAGGTCCGTCACTCACATATAAAGTGATTTTACGATGTCCTGAATCACGCACTCTGCTTCCTTCAGGAGGCCATTGAGAAATAACCACATTTTTAGCTACAGATTCGGAATGCTGTTTTACAACATTCATAGTTAAATTGGTGGATTTCAAACTTTTTTCAACTTCAGCAAGAGCTACATTATGAAAAGACGGGATCTGAACCTCGTCAAAACTCGTATATTTTATAAATCCGACATATATAATTATTCCCGATAATGCAATAAATATTATATAATTTCTAAATATTCTGCATATTATTGAAATAAAAGTCGGTTTTCTCAATACTTTTTGTTTATTCGCCATTCTGGTTTTCACTGTTGTAAACATAATATTCAGGAGATATTATATTCCACTCCATACAAATTTTTAAATTTTCGATTTTCGGAGTATTAGACAATATACGTTTAAAATTCTGTTTTGGTTTTTTAGATGAATCTACAACAAAATCCTCTTTCTTTTTATCAAGAAAATTTTCCTGCACTTCTATAGCTTTCCAATAATAATTTGTGGCAGCATCAAAATTTCCTGACATATCATACGCAACTCCGATATTGTTATACAATTGTATAGTTTGAGGTTCATTATAAATGAATTTAGGTACAAGCGGCTGATATACATTAACCGCATTCAAGTAATTGCCGTTCATAACCAGCGCATTCCCTAAATTATATGCAATTACCGAAGTATCCACTCCTGGCACAACTATTTTTTCATCAAGCACTTTATTAAAATAAAATACACTTCTGTCATATTCACTATTGTAATATAAGGCATACCCAAGATGAAAATTAATTTCAGGATCTATATATCCTAATTTTAATGATTCTTCGAATTCTTTTATAGACTGCGCGTATTCTTTAAAAACATATAAATAAATTTTACCAATATAATAATGCGTTTCCGCAATATTCGGATTTAAACTTAACGAATGTTCGAGCGTCAACACTGCATTTTTTATATCTTTTTTTTTATAATACATATAACCGAGATCGGATAATACAAGCGCGTCATCAGGTTTTAACGCAAGATATTTCTTGTAATTCTCCATAATTTTATCGATATTAGGATTAGGTTTAAGTTTATATATTCTCGCTAACTGAAGATATAATTCCGCCTGATTTGGATTTGATTCAATACTTTTAAGATAAAACTGTTCAGCCTTATCAAGCTGATTTTTTGATATATAAATTTGACCAAGAGCTGCGAAAGCTTCAGAATCAAGAGGAGGAGCATTCTTTAAATACTGTAGTTCTATATGTGTCTTAAGCGCTTTGTCAAATTCATTAAGTTTTAAATAAATTCTTCTTAATTTTATGTAGGATGCAGGTTCATCCTGTTTATAATTTTTAGCCATTTCAAAATATTTGACTGATTCCTGCAAATCGTTTTTTTGCAGACAAATTTCTCCGCGGTTGTATAAACTTTCAGAAGTTATTCCGTTCAATTTATCCATCAAATCGCAATATTGTTTTGCAGTTTCATACTCACCTTTTGATATATACACTTTAGCATACATATTATATAAAGGAAAATATTGAATATTACTTTTATTTACAATTTCTTTAACATTCCCTAAATAAAATAGCGCTTCATTCAATCTATTAAGCTTCCAGCATTCTTTGGCAAAATTTATATAAGTGATTTTAGGGTCTGATTTAAACATCAGGGCATAATTCAATGATTTTCCAACTTTATCAGTTTGATTTGTATGAAGGTATTCTATAGATTTTTTAAAAAAATAATTATACATAAGCGGATTTAATCCGTATATATATCCTATTGTCAGTAGAATTAATGTGGCCAATCCTAAACCGCTTAAAATAATCCAGCGAGGGACCTGCTGTTTTTTTTTCTGAAGAAGAACAGCTTCTTCAAAAGGTATTACATCTTCAAGAATTTCGTCAGAACCTTCGCCAAGATCGTCTTCAAAGTTGAAATCAGTAAAAATATCATTTATCTGACTTTCATCCTGTTCCTTATTATCAGGTTTATTTTTTTCCAGGTCTACGCTCTCAGCCGTTTGCCTTAATAAATCGGTTATATTGGTAAATTCATTTTTATTTGGATCAGCCATAATTTTTTATTTACTAAAAATTAAATTTTAAAATTTTTAATAACTTTTATCATAACTCCTGAACCTGAGGGATTGTTTAGAATTTTAAAATCGTCAATTTCTTTTAATGCTTCAAGTAAAGTGTAAATCTGCATATTGTTTCTTTCCCGATTAATTAAATTTTTTATATCGGTTGTAGTCATTTGAGGATTTATCACATTAACTTCTATAAAAGAACCTTTATCAAAAACTTCAATTTTTCCTAACGAATACTGTATTGCCAATTCATCAATAATTTTTTGTATGGCCAGTGATGTATAAACTTTTTCAAAAGCGTTTGTCGGTTTCTCTCTAAGGATTTTATCAACAATTTTAAACTGTTTGTTAACGCGTTCTTTAATCGCTTTTATTCTTTTTGCTTCTTCCTTTTCTTTATTTAATTCTGCCAATAATTTCATATAAATTCTACTCCTTAAAAAATGATTATTAAAAACTTGATTCCTGTAAATCAAAATCAGATTCTTCGAATAATTGTTTAGAACATAAATAAACTTTGTCAGCCATATTTTTTTCGCTGAATATTCTGAATGAAATAAATTTTACAGGGATATTTTTACTCAATTTAATTAATCCGTTTTTATCGACTTTTTTCAGTATAGGATCATACACCGCTACGGCATTTTTTCTTTCTTTTGATGAGAACGGATTTTCCGGACGCACATCAAGAATCGGGGTGTCAACTCTTATTTCAGCCGATTCCTTTAAATTTTCCATTACCATATTAGTAATTTTATCTTTTTCCGGAAGTTTAAAAAATATATTGTCTATTGTTAATGCATTAATATCTTTCTGATATGCTATTTTCCAATACAGTTCCCTGTTTAATAATTTCGACCATGTTTCGCCAAGAATTTTCTTTTTCTCATCCTTTTCATTTTTCCATTTAGGTATTACAGAGTGAAGATAAAAATCGTCTATATCATAAAAACGTTCAATATTATCCAAAGGATTGCAAATTTCAATTATATCAAGGCATTCTCCGAGTATATCTGAAAAAGATATGTCTATCGAACGGACGGTTTTATGGTAATAAACATTTTCATACATAAATAATCTGGATATTAAAAAAGCTTTTAAAGCCGAAGCTGAACTTTTGTGCAGCATAAGTCCGTCTTCAAAAACAGAAGTTGTTTCTATTAATCTGTCTATATCAAGAAGTCCGTATTCTCTTACTCCGCAGAAATACGAATCTCTTACAAGATAATCGAGTTTATCCACGCTGTATAAACCGTAAATTATTTTTGAAAAAATTTTTTCCCACAAATTTTTATAAGGTTCAATAGGTTTGATGAAGTTACATATAACAGCAGGATCTATTTCACCGTCAAATTTGCCTTCGGGCGATCTTTTAATATTTTTAATTATATCAGCAAGTTCTGTTAATATTATTTTTCTTCCAATATCTTCGTGAGTAACTTTAAATTTTTTATAAGTGTGAACCTGATCAAGTGTATGACCGAAAGGGCCATGGCCTATATCGTGAAGCAGCCCTGCTATACGGCATGTTTCAACGACGTATTCGATATCCGGAATAAATTCCTCGGGATGAATCTCTTTAAAATGGTAATATAATTTTCTTGCAAATTTTCCAGCTAAATGCATTACGCCTACAGAATGCAAAAATCTGGTATGCATAGCTCCTGGATATACTAGCCATGCGGTCTGCAGCTGAAAAATTCTTTTTAACCGCTGCATCCATCTGTTATCTATTAAATCTATTTCACCTGTTTCGCAGGTTTTTTCGCCTACAGTAAATCTTATATAACCGTTTATCGGGTCTCTCATTATATCCGATTTACTTCGGGGATCAATTTTTGAAACCATATTTAATTTCTCAATATTTTTTTTAGTTAAATAAACAGAACATACCCTAAAATATTACATTAAGATTGAATTTTTTCAGCAAACTACGTTTAATATTATAAGGCAATTATGATTTTTAACAGTTTTCGTCAATTTTATCTATTGATTTCAGAAAACTGCATTAATCAAAAAAAAACATCTGGTTGCTGTTCAATAAGTTGAAAAAGTAATTCAAACCTCTGGTTTGAGAAAAATTATCCACTCGATAATAAACAATTTAATAAATGCAGAACATTGATCTGCATCAGATAAATCAACTTATCATACAGCCCATTACATTTTTTGAGCCTAATCCTCTAAATTATACCATATTAGGCATCTAATTGTCAATGAAAAAAACATATAATATTTTTAATAAAAAAAACTTGAAAAAAACATATAATAATATATCTTGTTGTAATAATATTTTAAAATTTTTTTTTATTTTAAAAGGCATAAAATATGGATTCTAATACACTTGATTTATTATTTAGAGGAACTGAAGAAGTTATTCCGAAAGACGTTTTTTTAAAACGGCTCGAAAAAAATGAAATTTTGAAAATAAAATTCGGCGCAGATCCTACTGCTCCGGATCTGCATCTTGGTCATACAGTAGTCTTGAGGAAGCTGAGAACATTTCAGAAATTAGGTCATAAAATACAATTAATTATCGGGGATTTTACTGCACAGCTCGGAGACCCCTCAGGAAGATCAGTCACAAGACCTCCGCTGTCAAAAGAAGATGTTATGAAAAATGCGCAAACATATAAAGAACAGGTATTCAAAATTCTTGATCCTGACAAAATTGAAAATATTTATTACAATAGCGAATGGCTTGAAAATATGAAATTCAATGATGTCATCAAACTTTGTTCCAAATATACGGTAGCGAGGATGCTTGAACGTGATGATTTTTTTAAGAGATATTCCGGAAGATTACCTATATGCATACACGAATTTTTATATCCATTAATTCAAGGTTATGATTCGGTAGTATTAAAATCAGATTTGGAAATCGGAGGGACAGACCAGAAATTTAACCTTCTTGTTGGAAGAGATTTGCAGGAAGATGCAGGATTGAGGCCTCAGATAATTATGACTATGCCGATACTGCCGGGAACTGATGGAATAAAAAAAATGAGCAAGAGTTACGGTAATTATATTGGATTAAACGAATCATCAAAAGACATGTTCGGAAAACTTATGTCTATAACCGATGATTTAATGTTCACTTATTTTGAATTATTAACCGAAGTTCCGACTCAGGAATTAAACGAATATAAAATTCAAATTAAACTAAATAAACTTAATCCGCGAGATTTGAAAGAAAAACTCGCCAAAATTATTGTTTCTGATTATTTTGGAGAAACTACAGCAGATTATGAAGCAGATGAATTTAAAAAAGTTTTTTCAAACAGGCAAAATCCTGATGAAGCTCCTGAATTTACAATTCCATTAGACCAGATTTCTGAAGGCCAGTGCGATGCTATGACTATTATGAGATATACGGGAGCATTTCCTTCTAATGGAGAAATTAAAAGACTTATAAAACAAGGCGGACTAAAAATTAATGACATAAAAGTCAATGATATATTTGATAAATTTGATATATTTCCAGGGATGATCATCAAAGCAGGAAAATTTAAATTTTTTAAATTAAAATAAAAGTATTAGGAGCAGTTTTATGAAAAAAAATTTTTTATTTATAATAAGTTTTTATTTATTACTGACCGCTGCAACATGCAGCGCTGATGTTCTCTGTCAGATTTCAACTATTTATACTTTGCTGCAAGGAGAATACGACGGACTTATAGAAATACGTGAATTATTGAAAAACGGGAACACTGGAATAGGAACTTTCCATAAACTCGACGGAGAAATGATTATGCTTGATGGAATAGTTTATCAGGTTAAATACAATGGATACGCAGTAATTCCTGACAGCAACATTACAACTCCTCTTGCGGTTACAACAAATTTTAATTCTGACAAAAAAATTGATATAGCAAATAAAACGGATTTTAACGGACTTTCGGCATTAATAACAAAAAATCTTCCGAGCAGCAATATTTTTTATATGACAAAAATTACTGGAAATTTTGAATATATAAAAACACGCAGTGTGCCGGAACAGGATAAACCTTATCGCCCATTGACTGAAGTTGTAAAAGAACAATCTGTTTATGAATTCAGAAATTTAAAAGGAACAATAGTGGCAGTTTATTTCCCCGAATATATGAAAGAAATCAATATGTCAGGATTTCATTATCATTTTATTGATGAATCACGTTCAAAAGGCGGACATGTTCTTGATTTTGTCATAACTTCAGGAAAAATTGAAATAGATTATATAACAAATTTCAAAATGATTCTTCCTACTACAAATTCTTTTTTTAAACTTAATCTTAAAACAGGGAATCAAAAAGAACTTCATCAGGTCGAACGCTGATTTTATTAATGTTGAAAATCAAAACAAAAAAAAATACTGAATTCAGCAAATTGTTATATATGTCAGAAAATAACATAAACAAAAGTTTTGTTTTTTCCAGGAATAATTTCTAAATGTCTATTATTCAAAATCAGGATTTCAAACCAAGTCAAAATGAATTTTATATTGTTTCCACTCCAATTGGAAACTTGGAAGACATTACATTGAGGGCTCTAAAGATACTTAAGGAAACAGACATAATTCTATGCGAAGACACAAGAAAAACAATTATTCTGCTAAATTATTATAATATAAAAAAAAAATTATCGGTTTATAATGATTTTAATAAATTTAAAGTTATTCCGGAAATAATCAATCTTATAAGACAGGGAAATAAAATATGTCTTGTATCAGATGCTGGAACTCCGGCAATATCAGATCCTGGTTTTCATTTAATAAAAGAATTAATATCAAACGGAATACAAATAATACCTATACCAGGGGCAAACGCAGCAATTTCCGCTTTATCAGCTTCAGGAATGCCGACTGACAATTTTATGTTTTTAGGATTTTTACCTAATAACCTTGAAAAAATTAAAAAAAAAATAAATTATTTGAAAAACATAAAAACCACTTTTGTTATTTATGAATCACCAAAACGTGTAAATAAAACACTTCAAATTTTATATGATTCGCTTGGTTCAAAACAGATAGTCATTTGTCGGGAACTAACAAAAATATTCGAAGAATTCATAAGAGCAAACATAGAGGAACTGCTGTCTCAAAAAAAAGAATACAAGGGAGAAATTGTAATTATAATAGATAATAGAACTGATAAAACATCAAATAATAATCAATCGTCATCCTATGAAATATCGGATAATTTTGATGAAATTTTTATTGACCAAAAAATCATTGAATTATATAATAATTTAACAGAGTATGGCTTAAACAAAAATGATATTTTACGTTTAATTTCAAAATCATTTGAAATAAGCAAAAACAGGCTTTATGATTATTTCAAAAAATAAAATGAAAAAAATTTTATTTGTATGTTCCGGCAATACATGCCGCAGCCCAATGGCGGAAAATCTTTTGAAATTTGAATTAAAAAAAAATAATATAACATGTTATTCAGTTTCAAGTGCGGGTTTTTCATGTTTCCCTGGAATGAATGCATCGAACCATGCGATTGAAGCTCTATTTGAATTAGGTATTACCGAAATAAAAAATCATAAAACCAAGTATCTATCTCAAGAATTGCTGTATGATTATGATTATATTATTTGCATGACATCTTACATAAAAAATAATATTCAGATTAATTATCCTCAATATGCCGGAAAATTATATACGTTAAAAAATTTAACCGGAAAAATTTCAGATGAAATCAACTCTGATATTTCTGACCCGTTCGGAGGAACTATATCTGAATATACAGATTGCAGAAATGAAATTCATAAATATATTCTGCAAATTATTGAAGCTATTAAAAAAGGGGAAATTTAAATTATGAAACATATATTACTTGAAGAAAAACATAAATCTCTTGGAGCAAAATTTATTGAATTCGGCGGTTGGAACATGCCTGTTCATTACGGAAGTATAATTGATGAACACAATTCTGTAAGAAATAATGCGGGCGTGTTTGACGTATCTCATATGGGGAAATTATTTATTTCGGGAAAAGATTCTCAAAAATTTTTATCCGATGTTCTTCCTGCTGATATTAACGGGATTAAAGAAGGAAAAGGAGTTTATACTCAGTTGTTGAATAATAATGCCGGAATCATCGACGACCTTATAGTTTATAAAATATCTTCCGATAATTATTTTATAATTGTCAATGCAGCAAATATAGAAAAAGATTTTAAAACATTCAGTTCTATTATTAAAAATTATGATTGCAGTATAAATAATTTGTCTGAAAATTTTTGTATTTTCGCAGTACAGGGAAAAAATGCATGGCAGGTTGTAGATAAAGTGCTTAATATATCGTCATCAGATATTAGGCGGTTTAATTTTATTGAGATTCAATATAAAGGATCAAGATGTTTTATCTGCAGAACAGGTTATACCGGTGAAGACGGATTTGAAATAGTTCCTCATAATAATGCGGCGCCTGAAATTTTCAGCAGGATTACAGAAGAAATAAAAAATATCTGCGGAAAAATGTGCGGATTAGGGTGCAGGGACACTTTACGACTGGAAGCAGGATATATGCTTCACGGACATGATATTGACGAAACAACAACTCCGGTCGAAGCCGGGCTTGAATGGTCCATTAAAGGGAAAGGATATATTGCAGAATCTGTAATTCAATCTCAGATTAAAAATGGAGTTCAGAAAAAAATTGCCGGGTTTGTTGTTAAAGATAAGGGAATTATAAGATCTAATTGCAGTATTATTTCAGAAGGAAAAATCATAGGGAATATTACGAGCGGAAGTTTTTCGCCAACTTTAAACAAATCAATTGGAATAGGTTACATTCACCCTGATTATTTTTCTAATGGTAAAAGTATATACGCTGATGTCCGCGGAAAGTTTTTATTAATAGAAAGAGTCAAACTTCCATTCTTGAAAAAAATATGAAAGTTGCTTCAATTTTAAAGTCTCTGTTCATTATTTGCGGAATTATATTATCATTGTATTTGATATATTACGGCAGTATTATAGGAGACATTTCTGATGAATCTGAAAATATAAATAAAAATTATCAATCTTCCAAAAACGTAAATTTTACAACAATTCCTGATACTGTGCCTTCGCTGGAAAATATTACCGATTCAAATAATTCATTAATAAATGATTCGCTTATTTTATCTGATACATCTCCATATTCAGTAAATTTGCACTCTAAAATAGAGAACAAACCTTCACCTGAACATTTTAAATCAGATGTATCTTTCCATAAAATACCTTCAAAACATCAATCTGAAGATATTTTAAAAAAACAAATAATTCCCGAACAGGAATTAAAAAATTATATTATTCAAAATTCAATTATTCAACCTGAATCTGACGATTTGAATGACACTAAAAACATGATTTTTATTCCTGCAGGAAATTTCGAGTTTGGAGATAAAGAAACAAAAAAGAATATTTTTGTGGAAGAATTTTATATTGATAAATTTGAAGTTTCAAACGCCGAATTTAAAACAGTTTTCAATGATTTCAAATATAACCCCGGCGATGACAACAAACCTGTTACGCAGATTACTATATCGGAAGCAATGAATTACGCCAGACGAAAAGGAAAAGATTTGCCGACAGCATTCGAATGGGAAAAAGCTGCAGGCTGGAACAGCAAATTAAATAAAAAACATTTATATCCTTGGGGTGACGAATTTAAAAAAAATTATACTGTATCTTTTGAAAACAGCGGGTTTGCATTGGCGGAAATTTATGGAATAAAATATAAAGATATAAGTTCTTACGGAGTGATATTCATGGCTGGAAATGTTTCGGAATGGACTAAAACAAGGCTTCACGAAATCATGCCTGATTCAGATAATAAAATAAAGAATAATTATATATGTAAAGGCGGATCTTTTGTTGATACCGGAGAGAAATGTTCGGTTGATTACATATATCATTCAAACGGAGCTGCTCAAACAGGTATCGGGTTCAGATGCGTCAAAAGAATAAAATCAAACTGAAGTAATTAAAAGAATACCAAGTCCTAAAAATAATATGGCTGAAAATAATTTTGATAGCGCTATATGCCTGTTAAAAAATCTTAATAATTTATTTGAACCTGCTCCTTTATAAACAGCGAAAAGGATTATCAATAAAGGGATAACAAACATCGCGTTATATAGAAAAAGATAAAAATAAGATTTTAGCCTGTAGTCTGTATTTTTTGATACAAACATTATTGTTGGAAGATATATTTGTCCTGTACATCCGAATTCATATAGAGAAACCGTCATTCCGCAAAAAAACATCGGTAAAATCAGTGAAACTGATTTCCCTGATTTTTTTATAATATCATGTATTTTTATTTTTTTATCAATAGGCAACTGCATAAGCAATTTGTCAGTTTTACCTCTGCAGCATAGGACAAAATCATAAAAATTTAAAATAGATAGAACGAATAGTATTATTGAAAATAAATAAAAAACATATTTTATAAATATTTTTAGAAATGAGAAATTATACATGAATTCAATCAATCCTGCTCCGACCGAATAATAAGCGATAAAAATTCCTGCAATAAAACTTAATCCCGAAAACAGTATTATTTTTTTTTCTTTTTTCAAAACTATAAAATAAGATACCAAAAAAATAATTACTGCAAATGAGCAAGGATTGATCCCATCTATTAATCCGGCTGCAAGAACAGCAATAACTGAAAATTTTTCAAACCTCTCCGCTATACGCTGTTTTCCTGTTTCAGAATAATAATCTTCAGCAATAAACCTGTATTCCTCACCAGCATATTTTTCGAGTTTTTCGTTCAATGAATGTAAATTTAAATCGTTTCTAATAAGATGATTTGACTTCACGAATACTGCTGGAACTATAAGTCTGTTTTCACGGTTGACTCCGAACTTTTCACATAAAGATTCATATAACACAGTAGAATAACTATCAGTTATATTAAACTTTATAATATTTATCAGGGGATTGGACTATTTTATTA
>JAGOBX010000302.1 GCA_017999075.1 Candidatus Babelota bacterium
CTCCTTAAATTTCAACTTTCAACAATAATTAGAGATTATTTTTTGTTTTTTGTTCAAGATTATTTTTCAAAAAATAAAAATAGCAAATTTTGTTCTTAAAAATAAAACATTATTATGGAACTGTTTACAAAATATATTTATATATTTTTTTATAAAATAAACTCATTGTTTATCAATATATAAATTTTGTAAAAAATTGCAGAACTGCCAGAATGACGGAAATGCCATTTGGAAACATTCCCATTATATGTGGAAAAATTCCATTGATTAGAAAAATTAATATTTTTTTGAGAATTGAAGATTTATCTGCGTTCCTGCTAGTGTCCTATAAAATATTGTAAAAAATACGATAGGTAAAAAATAAAACAGCAATTATATTATTTAAAATAATTATTCTTTAAAAAAGCCTTTTCATGAAAACCTGTAATATTATCTCCGTCAATGTCATATTCCTGATTTATATTCCCATAATATTTTCTCAAAAATGCGGCATCTTTTGCATTAATATATCCATCTTTAAAAAAATCTCCTGCAGTTAAACTAACGGTTTCTAATATTGTATCGGAATCAATATAAGTTACAAAAATTTCTTCTTTATACCCTGTTCTGAAATATTTAAATACATAAGTATCATGATAATGCAAAGTAACACTATAATATCCGGTATCTCCAGTTACAACTGATTGAGTTTCCATACCATTATATATTAAAACGTTAATTCCGGAATCAATGGAATTTCCCTGCCTGTCAACTATTCCTGAAATGTGGTATGCAAAAGATTCGGATAAAGTTGTTCCGCTGTCCTCTGTCCCAAAATTTCCTTCCAGTTTCCAGTCAGAATCAATCCCTGAATCCATTCCTGTTATTCTATAATAATACGTCGTCAATGGTAATAATCCGCTGTCAATAAAAAATGTATCGTAAGAAGAAATTGTATATTTGCATTCATATCCGCTGTCTCTTTCTGTTGTTCTATAAATTTTCCAAATATAGCTGTCAAATCCGTCAGAATCAGAATTAGCATTAAAAGTTATTAAAACAGAAGTATCTGAATATCCATAAACATTATAATTCAGCGGAGGATTAGGCCTTCCTGACCAATCTATTTCAATTGTATCTGATGTTTCAAGATATAATTTTCTGTTTATGCTATTTGATGAATTTGACACTGTTCTATTTGGATCAGGTTCCCATGCCCCATCAATAAAAAATTTATATTGCATACCGTCTGTAATTCCTTTCAGCCAGATAACCCACGTGTCAGTCTCTTCAATTTTACGCAGTCTATAAGAATCTGAAAGTTCCCATGAATTAATTTCTCCCCGAAAATATATACTGTCTGCAGAATGAGTAGAATCATAATATAAAAATTCATGTTCCGCATTTTCTTCATATATCAACCTGTTCACTCTTAATTTATATCCATATTCAACTGAAGAAGCTATTGATAAGGCGCATCCCCATCTTCCGTCTGATAACTTCAATAATTGATTATTATAATTCCACTCATTAAAGTCTCCACCGATCTCTACAGTATCAGCATCAAATCCTATATCCGCTATTATCAATGCTGTTGACATATTTAATGGTCTGCCATATTTTAACTCACTGAACCTGCCAGTATTTCCAGAACCGTCCTCTACATAAATATAATAAAAATACAGTGAATCATTATTTAATCCGCTATGAACATAAACATTTGTATTGACTGAAACATTTGCAGCAGTCAAAATATTCATTGTATCTTCAGCAGTAATATATTTTATTATAACAGTTTCTGCATCTTCAATTTTATTAATTAACGTCGTATCCCACGATACCTGTATTTTATCTATATCTATAGGAGTAACAGTAATTCCAACAAAATTTAAAGGAGTATCCTCCCAATTTTTATATTCAATCACATCGTTTTGCAAAATGCTGATTTCTCTTAAAGCTGATGTTGTAGGCAATGCGTCTATTCCGAGATAAGAATTCCCATTTTTGCCAATAGGGTTATACGGATCAAGGTACCAGTCTGTACCGTTCACAACAAATTTATATTCATATCTTCCGGCATTCAGAAGTTTTGAACCTCTCCAATATCCATCTGTATCTAAAGTTAAATTTACAGAACCTACCCATCCATCCCAGTCTCCTCTAACCGAAATATTTGAATATGATTGACTATGAGGATGCACAAATAAATATTTATATGAATTTGAATATGGATATTCATAAACCGTGTCTCCTGCCGAAGAATATAAAAATTTATATGAAACATCAGTATTCTTTGACAATACAAAAGTGCACGTATAAACCGAACTTGTTCCGATTTTACTCATTTGATACTGATTCCACCCGCTGATACCCAAATCAGAGCTTCCTATATAAACAGTATCAACATTATATATTCCCCTCATATCTACTGTAAAATTAATTCTTACGCTTGTACAATTTACCGTTATAGTGTCCCATGCGTCAGGATTAATTCCTCCTCCGCCGCTGTCTATATAAACACTTATATAATTCGTTTCAGGATTTGTTGTTAGTGAGACAGGGCACGAGAAAAAAACCGAATCTGAAAGAGTTAAAATAATCGTAGAACAATTTATATTATTAACAAAAATTTTCACTGTATATCCGGGATATGCGTTTGACATTGTTCCGCCGACTGTTATTTCAACTGCTGATGTATCAATTTTAACAGGGGTGGTTGTTGGATAAGTGAACGAAATCGAAGCTGGTCCGCTTACGCTTGCTCCGCCGCTGATAGTATTTATTATTATAGTATCAAATTCTGTAATTTGTATAAGCGGACCCGAATCTTCATCAAAAGATTTAACAGAATATTCGGGTAATAATAACTTAAAAGTCGATCCTGAGTCTGTTGTAGTTTTTGTTTTAACAGTTATTACAAAATAGTTGCCTGTATCATAATTCGAAAAATTATAGTGTAATAAATCATTAACCCACGAACTGCCGGATAAATTAAGACATCCTACAAAAGTATCTGATAAAGATTCATAATTTCCTAAAATATTTCCATCTTCATATAAAGAAATATAATCTATTGACGACGAATCCAAATTCCCTTCATTTGATATTTTAAATAATATCAGTGTATCCCCGGCTATGGTATCGCCAATAATAAAAACTGAACCTGCAGTAAATGTGTCTCCTGCTAAAGCAGTATCTTGACTAATATCTATACCTTTCAAAACTGTCACGCTATCATATTCTGCGCCTATCCACCAATGAGATAAATGCTGAACAGGTATCGATAATAGAGAATTAATCATTGATAAGTTATAATTAGAACCTGGTGCTGCACCGCTTTCTGAATCAGTTGCTTCATACCATTTTGAATCAGAGCTGTTCAAGTAATAAAATCTTAAAAAACTGTAATCAGTAGTGATATTTTTCGAAGAATAATTAAATGTTATAACTGGGCTGTCTGAAAAATAACTTGATTGAACAGAACAAAACACAGAGTCGTAAACATCTATTTTTAACATTGCATTTTCGCCATACCTATATGTTTTTATTTTAGAAGTATCTGTATAATTAATAAAATTTTGGCCAGGCGAACTCAGTACCACATAGCTTCCCGTATCAACAGGATTTATTAAAATTGACCAGCTGTCACTTTCAAAAAAATTTGATACTGTAATAAAAACCGAATCCGTATTATTAAGACTAATCGTATAAGAACTGTCAGTTCCTATTATATTAGAAACATATATATTATAACTCGCAGTTTCATTTGCAGGACATATATAGTTAATATAATAATAGTTAACTATGACTGTATCACTCGCAATAACAGCAGAGCCGCTTATCAAATTCACTGAAATAATATTAGTTCCTGAAACCAAAGATGCAGTATCAAATAACCATTCTTGATTGATTAAACTAAGTTCAAATGCCGAAGACTGCTGAATTCCATTTACATATAAAACAATTGTATCTCCTGATTTTGAATTAAACGATGTTCCGGAAACTCTAATCATTTGAGAAAAAGTATCGATATTTGTTAAAGGAAATTTTATAGCAATTGAATATAATGTTTCAGATTCTGTATTATTATCAGGAACACCATTATTATTTCTATCAATTTCAATAACTGCTATTTGCTGTTTCACCAATGCTGAATCAGGTATAAATTGATTTGATATATAAGAACCGTCTGTATTGCATAGCATTACGTATACACCAATTTTTTTTCCATCTAAAGAAATATCGTTATATATTTCAGAAAATGGAATTGCGCATTCAAAAAATTGACCCGTTCCTGAAACCTGTGCTTTAGTTATCCAATCAAAATTATTGTATTTTGACTGGTTTTCAAATCTGCGTATTCCGCCGGTTTGCGAGGAACCGTTCCAGCCTGCAGCAAGTTCAGCGCCGAATCCGCCACCTCCCATATAACTCGAATTTATCCAATTTGATATTGAATTATCAGGATTTTCAGTATCATCAGATAACGATAAATAATGTTTAACTCCGGTATTAAAACCAAAATCTCTGTCTATATAACACAAGACATAATTATTCGACGGATCGTCAAATTTACCTGTCAAGCCAATATATAATGTGTCTGAATTATAGGTTAAATATAAAGTATCCAGATTATTGTTTGATCCCCAGCTGCTTTCAGTTATACATGAATCAATTAATTCTGAACTGACAAAATCATTTATCCCGTCAATAACGATTGTATGATACGATGTTGCTATAGTTTTTGTACAGTATGAGATTTGAGTATCTGCAACAGTTAAAATTAAAGTTGAGGTATTATTATTAGCGGTCGAAACCGGAGATGCGGATGTAACAAAAATGCTATCGGCTCTTCCTCCTGTATCATATATATTATAAAATTCTATTTCAAAGTCAAGAATCCAGCCTGTATCCAAAGACTCTGTCCCATCAAAAAACTGCATAAACATCTGTTTTGAACTTAAATAATCTTTCAATTCAGTAACATCTATTACTATTCTGTTATTTGGAAATGGATGCGGTCCGCCATCCAAATATTGACTCATCTCATAAATATTTTTTACTTGTGCAGGGGTTAACGG
>JAGOBX010000303.1 GCA_017999075.1 Candidatus Babelota bacterium
TTTTCAACCGATTTCCCATCTGAATAAGCAACAGTTCCCTGCGGCCAGTAATTTTGTGACGGAAGATTCCAGCCATTAGTCCCCCAGTGCAGCTTACCTGCTTTAGAACCTGTAATGGTTATAGTATCGCGTTCAGTTGGAAATTTCGGGGACCATACTAACTCAGGCCCTTCATTGCCTCCCACCCAAACATGAAATATTTCAGATTTAGCAATATTTCCAAGATTATCTTCAGTTTCAACATAATAATCAATTAACGTATTTTTAAATCCGTTCACACTGGCAAAATATCTTTTTGCTTTATAAGTAGGGGGAAGGCCTTTTGAACTCATTTTCACATCTTCAGCAGTCATAGAAATTGTCTGCCATGGTCCTACTCCTAACCCGCCGGCGTATATTTCATTTGCAACATCGTTTATAGGATTTTCTCCATCGTCATCTATTCTATATTTTAATTGAACACGTTTCAATCCTGATACATCATAAACAAAAGTCCATACATCAAAATTATTAGGCTGCATCCCTATAAACGCCTCTTCTGCTCCAGGATTATACGGCTGACGCTGAAGCGGAAATATTGTAGGACCAACTTGATCCTGTCCCGAATTTATAACCTGATCGGCAAAAACCATAGCGTTGTTTGCCGCCATTGTAGGTTTATCATCCCATTCTTCTTTTCCATCCCAGTACCAGTAGCAGCTTGTCTGACCTACAAGATAATGATGCCATGCTTTTTCGGATATTGAACCGTTGCCCGATATTACAGCATCAACAGATTGATATGGAGATATTTTCTGCATAGTAGCCATCCTGTTTCTTGCTGCAGTCATAACTGCCCAGGAATTCCAGTCGCTTGATGTGCCGTTTGTAAAATCGACTTTTCCGCTGTAATATGGATCCCCTATCCATTTATGTAATTCAGAATTACCTAAATCAGCGCCTACCCAGCACCCCTGTTCAACTTGAACAACATCGTTTGCGTCAGGGGGAAACATATCAAGGTAATCCTGAATCGTTATAAGTTCAATATCCCCTGATCCCGGTGTACAACTTTCAAGATAATATCTGTTGCCGCTTGCTCCGGCATTATCTCCGTCGTGAGCAGCCACGATTAGCAGCGGATGAGAATTGTCGTCATTCAACTGCCATAAATTGCCCATCATACTCGGCGGATTTCTGTCACCGTAAGAATCATTATATCCTATTGAACGTTCAGTCGGAACACCTATTATTCTTTTAATTTCTCCTGTATTCGGATTTACCCATTGAACCCAGTGAGGTCTTAATCCAACAGCAGAAACATCATTTGAAGTATTGGTTTCGCAATTTAAACGAACATATTTTGATTGAACAGGATTTAATTGATCCGCTTTATTGGCAGGATTAATTTTTTCACCTGACTGCCAAGGATAATTCTTATTGCAGTGATCAATATGAGCATTGTCTATCATTACCCATTGAACGCCTTCGTCAACCAGCCCTGGTATCATACTTAAACTGAACGCATTTTCAGGAGGAAACATTCCTTTTGAAACAGGATCCCCGAAAGTCCGCTGAATAACACGTTTATGCATTTTTATCTGAAGCCGTAAATCATCGTATTCTATAAATGGCATTAGCGGATGATGATACCCGAATAAAACCATATCCACACGAGTGTTATTTTTTTCTGTTTTAAAATTTTCGTGAGCCCATTTATAGGTATTCATCCAGTCTCCGCCATACCCTATTCCAGAACTTGACAAATTATTTAAATTTTCTATCAAGGAACCGGAATAACTGATTTGAACTCCGGCATTTTTCCACGGACTTCCTTCATAAGCAACTTTTTGTGAAACAAAATCTATCGGTAAATGCGTATAAGAATTTATTCTGTCAGGCCAGGTTAAAACATCCAGCACAGGCGTAGTATTTTTTGGATTTCCAGCAGTATTTACAATATTCTCATATGGCCAGTAAATAGGCTGATGCTGATGCCAGTGATATGCAAAATACATTTTATCTGATGTCTGACGCTGACGAGGAACAGCATTCGAAGGATAACTGAATTCACTTTCTCTTGCAATACTGTTCTGCGCTTTCAATTTGTAGTAATATGTAGTGTTATTTGTTAATCCATTATCAGTATAATTTGTAGAAACAACAATATTTGAATTTATTTTATTAAAATTAATCCCGTCTGTTGACCTGTAAATATTATACCCAGACAAATCACTTTCAATGTTTGCTGTCCAAACAAGGTCAATCGCACCATCTTTCCCATAAGCAATTAAGCCTACAGGCGACGCAGGAGCAGGATTTGCGTCAGGAACAACGCTCTTTTCTGTTGTATATTGGCTGTATTGATCCGAATTATCCACAGCTTTCAGCCGATAATAATATCTTGTTCCATTTACCGCTGAATTATCCGTATATGTGGAGGTTGTCAATAATCCTCCGATTTGTTCATATCCAGAACCGGATACAATCGATCGTTCAAGAATATATCCTTTCAAATCAGATTCTGTATTAGCCGACCATGATATTCTAACTGAATTGTTCAGCGCTTGTAAATTAAAATTACCTGGAGTCTGCGGCGGCAAATCCCCGACTACTGCCCAGCGATTGCTTACAATCATAGTTCCGGCATTCTGATTTATAACATTGAGCTCCCTGTTTTTTGAAGTAGTTAAAAAATCTTGTTCCCAAGCCCCATTATCTTTTACGTATTTATATTGTAAAAACGAACCTTCGATTAGATTTATTGTTTTTGTCCAGATATTATTTCCTGTATTTGTCATCTGATTTTGAAGAGCACTCCATGAAGGAGTCAATAAATCTCCTGCTATTTGAACCGAAGTGAATCCTGACTGGTTGGTCATATCAATATTAAATGTAACTGCTATAGAATTTACAGGAGTTGCATTTATTTCTGCAGATTTAGAACTTTCCTGCAGCTGAGTATTTACCGCAGAAATATTATAATAATATTTTGTTCCGTTTACAATTGCCGTATCTGTAAAATTATTTTGTAAAATCAATGACGAATTAATTTTTACAAATCCACTTCCTGAAGTAAGACTGCGGTAAACATTATACCCTGAAATATCTAATTCACTGTTTGCTGTCCATGTTAAAGTAATTTTTCCGTTGCCTGCAGATACAGATAAATCACGTGGCGCTGCTGGCGGCGGCGTTTGAGTTATCGTAATTCCAATCTGAACACTGAATACGCTTTCATTTCCAGCTTTGTCAACTGCTGTAACAACATAATAATATGTCTGATTTAATTGCAGCGCATAATTTGTAAATTGAAGAGATGTTAATAACGGACCGTTTATTTTCACAAATCCAGAACCGCTTGTCTGGCTCCGGTAAACATTATATCCTGACAAATCCTGTTCTGCATTAGCTGTCCATCTGATTACAGCCTGACCTATTCCAGCATCAGCAATTATTCCAGTTGGAGACGATGGAGCTGATGTATCATCAGAAAAACTTCCGTTATTTATTGTAAAATTAAAACTGAATTCTCCGTTTCCTGTCAATTCTATAGTTTTTGTTAAAGGAAGTAAATAATTGCCTTCAGTTCCATCGCTAAAAACCGAGTTATATTGAGCTCCTCTAAAAGTAATTATTGCCTGGCCGCCGTTTGAATTTCGCAATCCATAACTTGATCCGGCAATTCCGCCCACAATTTCCAAATTTGTTTTGCCATTTATCATCATATCATTCAAATTCGGAGATAATCCAAATCTTATATTTAAATTTCCTGAAACATTTTCTTTATAATCTGCTGTTAATACATCGCTGTTATCAGCAAGTCTAATAATTTTTTCTATTAAGCCGTCACTTGAAACAAATTTGAATCCAGGACCTTTAGGAGGTGCGGCATCTATTGTCAAACTTAAATTAATACTACTGGTAATATTTTTTTGAACAGTTACTGATGATGCGCTGGTTATATACCCTGATTTTGAAGCAATTACTGTTTTTTCGCCAACTGGCGCATTTATAAATATATAATATCCGTTTATATCCGATAAAGTAGTCAAACTTCCTATAGTTACTGAAACTCCGGATAATTGAGTTCCTGAAACAGCATCAGTTACTATCCCTGATACTATCCCTGTATCAACAATGCCTGAAGAACCGCCTATGCTCGCAAACGGAACTGTAAAAATGTCGATATCTCCCCATTCAAGCGGAGAATTATAATCAGTAGCTCCGGTAGTATTATAATTTGTAGAATCGGCAGGAATACAATCTATTCCCGACTGCATATCTCCGTCTCCGTGGCCAACCATAATTTTTACAGTCTGCGGATTCGGATTTCCAATTAAAGACAACGGAACCGCTATTTCAAAAAAACTGTCTCTGCTGTTCCAAGCATGATTCTGAGTTCCGAAAACAGCCCCGTCTTTTGTCCGCAAAATCATTTCTCTTGCTCCGGCGCCGCTTTTTCCTTGAAGTCCATCTGTTTTTGTGTATCTGAACGCATCAGGCTGCCATTTACTTGCTCCATTATTTTCATAAGGATATAAAAACGGACCCTGCCAAAAATTACTGGCAAAATATATCATATAATCAGGTTTATTCTGACCGCCGAACAATTGTCCTTTATGCCAAGCATCGTATTCTCCTGAATTCATACCCTGAGCATTTACTCCGCTGTATCCCTTACCGTCTATTACATCAAGCGCGACCCATTGCGGCAGATTCATGGTATATGGCTTATCGCCGCTTCCTGCATTTGCCGGATCAGCGACATCTCTAACATCAGAAATCTGTATTCCAATATAAAGATTATTCAGATCATACGCCATATACAAAGCAGTATAATCAAATTGTGGCTCATGATGTGCTCCGCATAACCACGAAGCATTATCAAGAACCGGAGCAGTGCATACCAAATCAGCATCGCTCCAGTCAGCAGGATTTCCATCAACAACTATTGTCTTAATTTGATTGGGCGCTAATGCAGGACTTCTGCTTCCGCTTTTTGACCTTGATGATTCAGATGTCACAGATGTTATTGAATATAAATCATTATCATATTTTCCTTGAAAAAA
>JAGOBX010000304.1 GCA_017999075.1 Candidatus Babelota bacterium
GTTCTTCTTGTTCCACAGCAGGTGGAATCAAAACCACAACTTTTGCAGTATTAATATTAACTTTAATAGCAATGATAAAAGATAATGATAAAGTCGAATTATATCACAAACAAATACCTAAATACCTTATAAATAAAACTATTTCCGTAGTAACAATTTATTTTATCATAGTATTAATAACTACAGGGTTTATTCTCCACATAGAACATAATAAACTAGGCGATAACTCTTTTGTAAAAGTTTTATTTGAAACTGTTTCTGCTATAGGTACAGTGGGATTAAGCATGGACGTAACTCCTAAACTATCCGACATTTCAAAAACAATCTATATTTTTATTATGTTCATTGGAAGAATAGGTCTTTTATCTTTTGCTGTAGCATTTGTTTCAAAAGAAAAAAAATTTTATTATAAACTTCCTGAAGAAAAAGTTTTAATAGGTTAATAAAAAAAATATATATAAATTATTAATAAAATTGATAATTTTTTCATTTTTATTGCATTTTTCATATGAATTTGATATAGTTAAAATAAAAATATATTAGATTGTCATAATTGAAATATTTTATAATAAAATATTTAATATAATAGGAAATATATGACCAATTTATACAATTTTCCTTCTCATTCATATAACTTAATAAAATTCTATTTAGCTATAGAATCATCAAGAACTCTGGATGAATTACTTAATACCATAGGAAAAGAAATTTCTAAATTTCTTGATTCTGACAGAACATCATTATTTTTATATGATAAGGAAGATAACATTTTATACTCAAAAGTGGCTCAGGGGCTTGACAATGAAATTCTAAAAATTCAAATTGGCCAAGGAATTGCCGGATATGTTGCTCAAACAAGAAAATTTTTAATTTCAAATAACGTGTATGAATGCGAATATTTCGACAAAAATTTTGACAAATTCACTAATTATAAAACAGAAAAAATTTTATGTATGCCATTAATAAACATGCAGCAGGAACTGGTTGGAGTAATACAGGTTTTAAACAAAACTGACGGTAATTTCGATGAGTTTGATATTGAAAAACTCAATAGTTTAACCACCATAGTCGCTGTTGCTCTCGACAATTCTAAATTATTTGATGAATTATCTGATTTAAAATCGTATAATGAAAACATAGTAAATTCCGTGAATTTATCTATTATAGTTATTGACAAGCATAACAAAATCAAATCATATAATCAGCATTTTATAAAAAATTTCGGGACATTAACAGAAGTAAAAATTAATTCTGACATATTAACTACTTTAAATTTTATTGATAATATTTTCGAATTAATTCTTGACGCAAGAGAAAACGGTTTTGTCAAAAAAAACGAAATTGATTCAATTATAAATGAAAAACAATATTACTTTAACATTCAATTAAGAAAACTTACTAACGACGAAGACAATATCCTTATATTACTTGATGATTCAACAGAACTCGTTTCATTAAAAAAATCTGAACATCTCGCTCTAATCGGCAAATTTTCATCATCAATAATTCATGATATAAAATCTCCGATGTCCATTATAAGCGGATACGCTCAACTGATAAATTCGATAGAATCATCCAATGATGCAAAAAAATATTCCAGTATTATTATTGATGAAATAAACCGGCTTGTAAATATGTCAAGAGAAATACTTGATTTTTCAAAAGGAGAAATCAAGTTAAACCTTTCTTTAATTAAAATAGGCGATTTATTTCTGATGACTGAAAGCAATATAAAATATCAGTTTGAAAGCGAACAAATGTTTTTCGAATATATCCAAAAAGATAATCCTATTGTCAACATAGATGTTGACCGTTTTAAACGTGTAATTTATAATATCACTTCAAACGCCAAAGCAGCTATGACTGCAGGCGGAAAATTTTCAATTAAAATTTTGTTTCATGACAAAAATAAAAATTTTATCGATATAATTTTTTCTGATACCGGAGCTGGAATACCTGAAAAATTCAGGTCAAGAATTTTTGAACCATTCGTTTCATACAATAAATTAACCGGTACAGGTTTAGGAATGGCAATAGTGAAAAAAGTCGTGGAAGAACATAACGGAACAATAATTTTAGAAAGTGAAATTAACAAAGGAACAAATTTTATAATAACTCTTCCTGTATACAAACACATCAGTTCAAAAAAGGAAGAAAAATAAAATGAGCAGAATTACAATCGAATCAATCAAACATAAAAAGGCTGAAAATCAAAAAATAACAGTTTTAACTGCATATGATTATTCTACAGCAAAATTATTGGATGACTGCGGTATTGATATTATTCTCATAGGCGATTCATTAGGTATGACTATGCTCGGATATGATTCAACCATACCAGTTACTATGAAAGAAATTTTATACCATTCAAAAGCAGTTTCTAAAGCAGTTTCTAAAGCATTAGTTTTATCTGATATGCCTTTTATGTCTTATCAAACATCTATTAAAAATGCAATTATAAATGCAGGAAAACTAATAAAAAAAAGCGGTGTAAACGCTGTAAAACTTGAAGGAGGCAAAGAGCTTGCGCCTTTGGTAAGCAGGCTTTCTGAAATTGGAATACCTGTTGCCGGACACATAGGATTAACTCCGCAATACATAAATAATTTAAGCGGATACAAAGTTCAAGGAAAAACTAAAGATAAAATAAAATCGTTAATCGAAGACGCTTTAGTTTTAGAGGAATCCGGAGTTTTTGCAATCATCTGTGAATGCATTCCTGAAGAAGTTGCAAAAATTATCACTGAAAAACTCAATATTCCTACAATCGGCATAGGCGCAGGAAAATATTGTGATGGTCAAGTTTTAGTTATTAATGATATTTTAGGACTATCCGGAGAGTTTCGTCCCAAATTTGTTAAGCAATACATTGATTTAAGCGTGAAAATCAAAGATGCAGTACATAGTTTTAAAAAAGAAGTTGACGGTCTAACATTTCCTGATGAGCAACATTCTTTTCATATACCAAACCAAATTTTATTAGATGCAGGATTAGTAAAATGAAATTTTTAAAAATATTATTCATAATTATATTTGCAGGCTGTATTTTTGTTATAGGAAACTATGCAGGTTCAAAATTTGTAAATATTCAGTTAGAAAATGTTGAACTCGGA
Source organism: Candidatus Babelota bacterium (assembly GCA_017999075.1). GTDB lineage: Bacteria > JAGOBX01 > JAGOBX01 > JAGOBX01 > JAGOBX01 > JAGOBX01. The sequence continues at coordinate 3,114 of JAGOBX010000304.1, forward strand.
GCGGAAAAAAACGATGAGAATGATGATGAAAGCGATGTAACAAAGGGGTTGGATCCTTCTAACGATCACATTAAAGACAATAATATAATACTTATGGTTATAGCCAAATCCGCTGATATCAGAGAATACCACAGCGGAAGGTCAAAAACTATAGTTACCATGTATAACGGAGAATTATTAAAAAAAATAGATTATTTTGCAGGATGGTTCAGAGTTATCACTACTACTGGAGAAGTCGGATGGTGCTATGAACAAAGCGTTAAACAAATAAAAAAAGATATTCCTGACGGAGTATTTCCACAGGATATTTTTTCAATACCTGTTGATTCAACTGAATTAAAAGAAAAAATTATTTTAAAACGAAGGGTATTACTGCCTCTTATTCTGACTAAGACTAAAGTTTCTCAGGTTCGTCAGGGGCCTTCTTCATTTTATAAAGTAATAGACAAAACTTACCGCGGAGAATTGCATTATGTTTATGCTTATTCCGAAGGGTGGTTTGAAATACTAATGCCGTCCGGAGATTTCGGGTGGGTAAACAAAGACCATTTTGACACAATAAAAAATTATGATCCTGATAATGACGAATTAACTTTCGGGATAACCGATACTTTTGAAAATATGTTTGTACCAATGCATTCAGTTAAAGGAATTGCTTCTTCATTAAAATTACATATAGGTCCGGAACCGGAATTCAGCATTTTAAAAGAAGTAACCTCAAATCAGAATCTGCTTAGTTACGGAAGATCAGGAAAATGGTATCTTATTTATGACAGCTTCAATAAAATCGCAGGATGGTCTCACAAAAAAAACCTTGAAATATCAAAATATATTAAATCTGTCCAGGATGATTTTTCAGAAGAAGATTCTGAGGAAACTCAAAGTTTAGAAACTCCTGTTTCAGAAACAGAAGAACAAAACAATCCTGAACAAATTAAACCTGAAAATGCCGAGGTAACTCAATAAAATATTTAATTTTATCACTTTAACAATTTAATTTTTAAAAAGTGATAAAATTAAATATTTTTTTAAAAACATGAGTTTTCTTAAACAGATCAAATCAATCATTGAATCTCAAAAAAACATTTTTCGTTATTCAATGTTTAATTATAAAAAAACACATTGTGAAAAAGAATTATTTCATTATATAGAATCTTATAATTCAAATTTATCAAATCTGTTTACAAAATTCAAAACAAAAGAAATTGATTTAAAAAAATATAATTTTTTAGCCGAATCACTAAATGAAATCTACATTTTTTACACTGAAAAAAAATATTACGAACTTGCTGTTCTATCAAACAGTTTATATCATAAACTTTCAGAAACAATAGGTAATCCTATAAATGAAATTGATTATATTGTTTTTGAAAAAGACGGAACTTCAATACATAAGCAAACCATTTCAAATCCGAAATCAGTTAATATTGTATTAGATAATATCCGTTCTCCATTCAATATAGGTTCAATTTTCAGAACTGCGGAATCTTGCGGAAAAGTTGATGAGATTTATTTATGCGGTATCACTCCTACCCCAGATCATAACAGAGTTAAACGTTCCGCTATGAATACTGAAAATTCAATAAAATGGTCGCATATTGTTTATACTGAAGAAATTATAAAAAAATTAAAATCCGACAATAAATCTATTTTCTCAGTTGAAACCACTTCAAAAAGCATAAATTATAAATCAATCAATTACTCAGATTTTAGCAATATCGTTCTCGTTTTCGGAAACGAAGAATTCGGAATAAATCATTCTGTTCTTAACGAAAGCGATTATATTATCAACATTCAAATGTTAGGGAAAAAAAATTCTTTAAACGTAGCTGTGGCAGCAGGAATAATTTTATATAACCTTATTTAATTTTTTTTTCAAATAAATAGGGTATAAAGATTCATAAAAAAATATTATAA
>JAGOBX010000305.1 GCA_017999075.1 Candidatus Babelota bacterium
TATTTGCAAAAAATTAGTTTTTATTATATAATATTATTCAATATATGTCAAATTACTTTATTTACAAATTATTGATTATCAATTAAAAGGTTTATATTATAAACTAATTATTTCAAAGCAGAGTAGTAATGTAATACACTAATCTTTTAATTTAATTTTATGAATTATTCATAAAGGAGCCTGATATGGAACAGGATAATGATAATAGGCCTATTGGCGATGTTAATATTTCAAATGATGTTGTTTCAAATATAGCAGGAATGGCTACAATAGAAATTGACGGAGTAATTTCTTTAAGCGGCAGCGTAAAGGACGGGCTTGTAGAATTTCTTGGAAATAAAAAAGAAATGAACAAAGGAATTGAGGTAGATATAAACGAAGGAAAAGTAAAAATCGACGTATCCGTAATTATAGAATTTGGAATGAAAATACCCGATATTTCATGGCGTATTCAACAGAATGTAAAACGGAGAGTTGAAGAAATGACCGGATTATCTGTTACTGCAGTAAATGTCTTGGTAAGAGGTGTGGAAGTTCGCAAAGAAAATTTAGAGAACTCGGCCAATGAAACTATTCAATAAACTTTTAACTTATATCAAATTCATTTTATTTTTATTATTAATCATTTATTGTTTTTCTACAGCTTCAGAAGCTGATAACCCTGTATTCGCATTCATATCCTTAATATCAATTGTTTTATTAACAATAGATTTTTTAATAAATTCTGTTAAAACAAAAGAAAAACGTAAATTCATAATTAATACGGAATTCGGAGCAATAACAATATCTGAAAATGTAATTGAAAATATAATATCTGTTATTCTAAGAAAATATAAAATCATCAAACACTATATATGCACCGTATATAATAAAAATGATTTGCTGGTGATAAATTTAAATGTGGAAATCACAATGAATAAAAACGATATGCTGCCGATCATTCTTGAAACTCTTAAAAATAATATTAAAGAAAGCATTGATGAAACAATCGGCGTGGTAAAAACTGAAGACGTTGAAATTAACGTTGAGAAAATCAAAAGACTCAGAGATATCAGATAACAAAAAATTTATTTTAAGACTTAGCTCTTACAACAAGTTTTATTCCGTCAATCCTGATTATTTCAACTTCAGAACCAGTATTAATAATGACTTCAGAATCTGAAGCAGCAGACCAAAGTTCCCCGTCATAAAATACAATTCCAAGTTTGTCTTTAGTTATGGATTGACGTACAACAGCTGTTTTTCCTTGCATTTCTTCTCTGCTGCCAACAGGTTTTTTATTTTTAATTTTAATGGCCGAACCTATTATAAATGTTAAAAACAAAAATGAAAACATGCTCATTCCAATCATTAATGAATAAGATATCTTTAAAAATTCATCACTGAACAGCATTATTGAGCCAAGTATAAAACTTATTACACCTAATATCCCGACAATTCCGTATGTTGGTAAAAAAAGTTCAAAAACAATAAATCCGATTCCAAGAATAATAAGAATTATTCCTGAAACTGAAACAGGTAATGTTTGAAATCCAAAAAAAGCAAGTACAAGACATAATATTCCGGCAGCCCCTGAAATTCCTATTCCAGGCGAAGACAATTCATATATTAATGCCCATATACCGATAGTCATTAAAATATAAAGGATATTCGGATTAGAAATATAAAATAAAATTTTTTTCAAAGAAGAAATATTATATTCAATCACTTTATATTTTTGAGTATTCAATTTAAATCTCAGCTTATTTTTTACAATTATTTTCCCATCAATTTTATTCAATAAATCCGATATGTCATCTGAAATATAATCTATTATTCTCAACGATTGCGCTGTTTTTGCGTCAAAACTTACAGCTTTATCGATAAAATCCCTGACCACAGAATCATTTCTGTTTTTTTCTTTAGCCACACTTTCAAGAAATGCTATTAAATCATTAGAAACTTTTGATTTCATAGAATCTCCTATGTCTTTGCCGTTCATTTCAACAGGAGATGCAGAACCTATATTGGTAGCAGATGACATAACTGCTATATCTGAAGCGTATACTATAAACACTCCGGCTGATGCAGCATGCGCCCCATTAGGATAAATATAAGTTATTATCGGAATATTTGAATTTAAAAATAACTGAACTATATCTCTCATTGTTTCAAGCAATCCGCCAGGAGTGTCAATTCTAATTATTACACATTGTGCATTATCTTTTAAAGCTGCCGAAATACCTTCTTTCAAATAATCTGTTAAAATCGGAACTATTGGAGTTTTTACAGTTAAAACAAATATATTTTCAGATGTTTCGACAAATGACTTTATTTCAGAAGTATCAGTTCCGGCATTTAATTTAAAAGGAATTATTAAAAAACAAAATACAATTAAATTTATATATAAACTATTTTTCATAAACTCATCTTGGTTTGATAAATTTCAAATTGTCATAAAATATTTTATATTCAGAATTTTTCTTAAATTCGGTTATTATATCATTAATCTTTTTTTTGTATCTATCCTGAAGAATCTTGTGATAAATATCGTTTTTCATATCATTATTCAGCGGTTTTTCAGATGCTTTCACTATTTGATAGCAATACAAAATATGATATCCCAATCTTGTATTTATAGGAGGGCTGAATTCGTTAAGGTCAAGTTTAAACGCTTCTTCTTCAAGTTCAAAATCAAGAAGCCCATTTTCAATAAGTCCGAGATCGCTGACTTTTATATTTAATAAAGTATCTGTTATCACAGAATCAAACGGTTCTCCGTTTCTGAGCCTTGCTTCAAGTTTTTTTATAACAGCCTCAGAATCAGTTAAAATATTTTTCAATCCGAGTTTTACAGGCTCTGCAAAATACTCCTTGTTTTTCAGATAAAACTCATTTATTTCCATTTCAGTCGGCAAATCTATTGAATTAAAAATATTCTGATCAAACATTTCAAGAAGCAACTGCTGTTTAAAATCATTCACAGAATTAACAAAAGTATCTGATTTATCTATCCCCTGTTTTTTTGCAAGCAATAAAACTGTTCTAAAAAACACAAGTTCATCAAGGATTTTTTTATAATATAGAGTATCATTTTCAGGATCATAATATATTTCTCCTGCATCTTTAGAATCTTTAATATGTTCTTTATAATCCAATAATCTTTTTTCCAAATCATTAATATAAATTGTTTCATTGTCTATTAAAGCAAGAGCCTCATTATTTCCCCCCGCCTGAATTTCATTCACTGAACCTGAACCATCAGTATAAACGTTTGAATCCGTATTTAAAACATTTTGTCTTAAAGAACAAGAAATAAAACCCGCACAAAAAAAGAATATCGCACATAATTTACATATAATACTTAAAAAAATCTTTTTCTGAAAAAACATAACATTTAATTTATATTTCATAAAATTTTATATCATAAATATCCGATTTTATAACTAACGAATTTATCTTTATCATAAGTCATGACTGCATTAAAAATTCTATCTCCATAAATCAAAGGCGTAAAGATTTTATCTCCTTCCCACATATCAAGTTCCAGCAATTTGCCATCATCTATCCATTCAAGTCTGCCTTCAGGAGAATCAACTATATTCCCTGAAAAATCTGAAGTTTTAAAAATCCATACATACCACAGCGCTCCAAACGGAGAATTTCCAACATCAGGAAAAGTAATGTATCCGGCAAGTTTCAATGAATTAATTTTCAATCCTGTTTCCTCAAAAGTTTCACGAACAGCGCAGTCTTCAGGAGATTCATTATCATTCATTTCAACTTTACCGCCAGGGGCAACCCACAATCCATTATGGCAATCATTAGCTTTCTTTATTCTATGGAGCATCAGCGTTTTACCATCACGCATTATATATACAAGCACGCCTAATTTTATTTTTTTCATTAGAAATAATTTTAACTGATAATATAAAAAAAAACAATATTAACCGATGCTAAATAACAAATTTCTTGTTTTTTTAAAATTAAAAATATATAATAATACAAAAAAATTTAAAAGGAGTATCTTATAGTGAAAAAAAATATAATTGCAATTTCAGCAGCAGTTTTAATACTTTGCTGGATTCCAATTTCTGCTCAGTGTAAAGTTTTAAAAATAGGTACAGTGATGATTGTTAAACATCCTGATCTTGAAAATATTTTAAAAGGTTTTACAAAAATCCTTGCAGAAAACGGATATAAAGAAAATGAAAATATAAAATTCGATAACAATGAAGCGTCCGGAGATAAAGAAAAACTTTCTGCAATAATAAAAAAATTTTCAACTCCAGCCAATGGTTATGATTTAATTTTTGCAATTACAGCTCCATGTGCAATAGGATGCTTGAAATCAATAAAAGAAATTCCAATTGTTTATGCTGCAGTAAAACCTTCGCCAGTAGAACTCGGAATAGCTGAAACTTTATCGAGTTCAGGAAACAACGGTACAGGTCAATATATGTTATTACCTATTATGCAAATAATCTCTCTTGTAAATCAGTCGCTGACTGATGTGAAAAAAGTGGCATATTTATATGATAAAAAAATAGGTTTAAGCACAACTAATATAGATGAGATTAAAAAAAATTCAAAAAAATTCAACATTGAAATCGAATCAGTTCCGGTCGAAGATAAAAACGATGCGCTAAAAGCGCTTAAATCTTTATCAAAAGAAATAGGAGCTATTGTTATTGATAATGACATGGAAGTATTAAAAGCTCGGGCTGCAGTAGTTGAAGAAGCAAAAAAAATGGGGATTCCGGTTTTTTCAACAAATGAAAAAGCTGTGGAAGAAGGCGCTGTAGCAACAATGACCCCGGACTATTATGATGATGGTATGACAGCAGGAAAAGCAGCTATAAGAATTTTAAAAAATGAAAAACCTTCTGCTATACCGATAGAAAAAAGTAAAAAAACAAGATTGATTATTAATTTTATTTCAGTTAAAGAATTAAATCTAAAATTTTCTCCATCTTTACTAAAAATGGCAGATAAACTCATTAAATAATTATTTTTTTATATAATATAATATAATATAATATAATAT
>JAGOBX010000306.1 GCA_017999075.1 Candidatus Babelota bacterium
GTCAATTACTTATTGATGAACAAAATATGAAGCTTGCGCTTAATTATAAATAAATGCTTAAAATTCGGCACAAGTTAAATATTTGGCATTTGAAAATGTTTTTTTATTTTGTTAGTTGAGATAAAAGAGTTAAATTTGATTTTTGGTTAGTTTTTGTTTTATAAAAAAATAATTTAATATTAAAAATATGATAAAAAAAAGTGTTATTTTATTGTTTTTAATAGGATTTATTTTGATAAATCCTGTTTCAGCCAAAAGATGGTGGGAAGTATATTTTACTGAAGGCACACCAAATACTCAATCAAACACAGATATAGAAATAAAACTTGCAGAATTAATAAATGGAGCTCAATATTCGGTTGATATAGTAAGTTACACGTGGGGGACCGCAGGAACAGGGAATTCTTTTGTCAGGGCGATTAATAATGCATACAACCGCGGATTAACAGTAAGACTTGTTGGAGATGGTGAACGCGAAATAAATCCGAATATCAATGCTTCAATTCCAAGAAAATTAAGAGATAACAATATAAGCGGAAGCGGAATCCAGCATAATAAATTAATAATAATAGATTATGGCAGAGCAAATGCAAAAGTTGTGGGAGGTTCTGCAAACTGGACAACAGGAGCAATGTCAGCACAGTATAATAATATATTAATTATTACTGACCAAAATATAGTAAGTGAATATCACAGAGAATTTGAAGAAATGTTTTTAGGGACATTTAACGGCGGGGCATCAGGCAACAATTCATTTGACCTAGCCAATAACGCAAGAGCGGAATTATATTTTTCTTCAGAAGACAACTGGATGTATAACAAATTTCTTTATAACATAAAATCTGCGCAAAAAAGCGCGATTATGTTAGCTAACAATTTGACAAAATTCAGTTATTTAGGTTCATCAGATGCCATAGCTTCGGCATTTATTCAGGCAAAATCAAATGGAGCTGTAGTAGAAGGAACAGTAGATGATTATTATTACAATTATAACGTATCAAAATCCACTGTTGACAATTTAGCTTCAAACGGAATAGATATGCGAGTAATTAAGAATCCGAATAATGTTGATGCAAGGCTTCATAATAAAATCGTTATAATAGACGGAGAACTTGTAATAACAGGTTCTGCAAATTTTACAATGGCTGCTCAGCAGAATAATGATGAAAATCAAATATATATAAGAGACCCGATACTTGCCAGAGAATATTTAAAACATTATAGAAAATTAATGAAAGAATCGGATATAAAAACCGCTAATCCGACATTTGAGGAAGTCGCACCGTCAAATATTACCGGAGTTATAGGAAAAGCGCAGGGAGATGGAATAAAACTTACGTGGGATAAATGCACCAGCTCAGATTTTGACAGGTATTTCATATATATTTCAACTTCTCCGATTCTTGATGTGAGTAATTTGAGACCTGAAATAGGAATATTGACAGACAAAAATCAGGTTTCATATACAGTCAATACTGTAAATAACGGTGATTCATTAACAAAAGGAACCACATATTATTTGGCGGTAACAGCAGCTGATGTAAGAGGAAATGAATCTTTGATAACAAACGGAGTTTCTAATACAGAAGGAATATTATATACAGGATTAGTTGATGGAGCATGGCCTATAGCGAGCATAAGTTTTGATACTGGTGCAAGTCAGATAGTTAAACATAATTCTACATTAATATTTAATTTGAGAAATGGAGAATCAGCGTTAAGAGAAATTATAAGATTCACAATAGATTTGTCAGGAGACAGTTCAAATCCGTTTACATTCACTACTCCACAGCCATATTTGCAGGGAATGGATTACATATTAACTGAAAACCAAATTACATTTTATGGAATGCTGGTTTATCCCGGAGATACCTTAGAATTAAAACTTGCAGTAAAAAATCCTAAGAAATCAGGCGTTAGCAACTCAATACTTCTTAACACAATAGCATCAAACGGTGAAGATAAAATTACTTCGATGTCCGGATTGCCGATACTTCCAACGGATTTTCAAATTACAGCTGAATTAGCAGTTGCTTCAGGACAAAGTGTAATTTCAGGAGAAACCACCCAGTTAAAATTGACTTTGAAAAATACTTCAATATATGATAACAGGCTAACTTCATTTTGTATAGTAGGCGGTTATACAACCACCAGTCAAAATTATAAACCTGTTTTTTCAGATGCAGGACTTCAACCGTCAAATTCTTCATGGAAAATAAGTAACGCAAATATATTAACAGACAGTTCATCGCAAATATATTTTACCGCAACTAACGCAGGGTTATCTCCAGGCAATGATGCAATAGTTTATTTGAACGCCATATTGCCTACTAAATTACCGCAGCATGATACAGGAATATTGTATATTGTTTCTGACGGTGATGAAACGAGCGTTATAGAATACACATTTAAAGCAGACATAAAATATGCTGATAAAAATATTATAATTAATGAATTTATGTATAATCCGCTTGGAGATTATGATAAATATCTTGAATATGTGGAACTCAGGAATTTATCTGATTTACCGTTTGATATAAGCGGCTGGAAAGTTAATTGCAATGGAACTCTGAATACTTTTCCAAATGGTTCAATAATTGAAGCTAACGGATATATAATAATGGCCAGTATTCTTGAAACAAAAGATGAAACAGGAAAGAGTTTTGCCGCTGTTTATGGAAATAAAGATGGAGTATGGAATTATGCGGTTGACGGTTTTCAAGCAATAAACGCTTCAAACACGTTTGATTTAAACGATAATTTCGGATATATAGAAATACAGAATGCTACGGGTTCGTATAAATCGAAGGTGGATTACAATGATGCTTATCCTATGTGGGTAGGAGCTGACGGAACAGGAAGTTCTTTTGAAAAAATCAGTTCTGACATCGAAGATGAAGGCAATGCTATTATTGACGGAAACAATTATCAGGCTAGTTCTCCTGCAAGTTCAAATGGATCGCCAGGATACAATAATGTTTCAGACACCACTCTTATAACAGGGTTAAATGTTAAAACCACAACAATCAACAGCATAACATTATCATGGAATCCATTGCAGGCTATAAGAAATTTTAATGGATATAAAATATATTATTCAACAACCAGTCCTGTTACAACTCTTGCTGGATACTGGACAAAAAATAGCGATTCAGAATTAAGAAAAACGGCCACCAACCAAACGGTTATAACCAATTTAGCTCCTTCTACAAAATATTATTTTGTGATAGTTCCGGTAATAAATAATTCTGAAGGAAGAATAAATAATGTTTATGAAGTATCAGGAACAACAGGAGAAGTTACTCCAGTAGAGGATTTGACAGTTTCTGAAATAAATGACGGAGTAACATCAATTTATGAGTATAATGGCACTAAAATTTTAAAAGATAAACCGCTGGTAGTAAAAATTTCAACTTCATCAGAATATACTGATGTATCGGATTTTTATCTGTATTATGAGGTTAATAAGATTCCTGACGGAACAAATGTTAACAGGCGTGTTGGTTTAACAGGGCAAATAAATAAATTTCAGGCTGTAATATCATCGTGGGATCCTGATATTGTTGATGGAGTAACAATTAATTTTATAATTAAAAAAGGAACCACTTCATTTTATCATAACAAAACTGTATGGTCTTTCAAAATTGAAGGTATGCCGATAGATTTTAACATTACTGGAGTGACAACAAGAAATACAGGGAAAGGTGAAATACTTGTCAGATGGAATCCTGTAACGCATTATTCTTATTTCAAACAATATAAAATATATTATAATATGAGCGACACTGTAGACTTGACTTCTTCTGTATGGTCAAGTGAAAATGACAAGAACTTGGCTATTGGAGTTACTAATTCAACAGTAATCAAAGGATTGCAGCAAGGTAAAAAATATGGGTTTAAAGTTGTACTTCATAACAACTGGGATTATGAATGCGATTTGACTGCTGCAGAATTAGTTTATGATACTCCTACAGCTACAGGAAATATTATAATAACGGAAGTATTGCCTGCATTATCAGGAAATACTGATGCTTGGGTTGAATTATACTGTTACAGCGGGCAGCAGGATTTAACTGGATATAGAGTAAGCCCTATATCAGATTTGTCCAAAGAGGTTGATTTGCAGGGAAATATTATACAGAACAATTCATATCTGAAAATTAATCTTGGGAGAAATTATTTTAAAAATGATGATGGAATAGTTTTATATACTGAAGACGGAGCAATTATAAATTGCGTATTCTGGTCAAATAAAGACGGAAATCTTACAGATACTGTAACCAATGAATTAAATGAGGAATATTATGGAGCTGCATTGTGGAACATGAGCAGTTATTATAAATATTCAAGTGACCAGGGAATTGAAAACACTCTTGTTTATTTAGACACTTCGGAAGATTATTCAATATCAAGGAAAATGCATAATAATTCGAATTATTATACAAACAATAATCTTTTTGATTGGGAATTATGTACTATTGCAACGCCTGAAGCTATAAATCAGGTTACTAATGTTGTCATGAATTATGCAACTGACGGGAACAAGACAATTTCCAATTTTTATTTGGAAGACAGTTTGTTTGACACTGATGTTGCTGTAAATTTCAGATTAACAAATCAGCCGAGAGATATTAATCAAATCAGGTTATATTATAATGTCAATCGGGAAGCTTCAGGAAGTTCGGCTGATACTGAATTATTGACTGTTTCTGCAAGCGCTGATAATTTAACTCGTACCGCAATAATACCTAAAACAGGAGTTTCTAACGGTAAAATTTATTTTTTAATAAAAGTTGACGGCAAGATTTTCAGGTTTAATAATTCGTTTTGCTGGTCATACACATCTGATAATGAGGCTCCATCGAAAATTACGGGATTAACGTCACTTTCCAAAACTTTAAATTCTGTAAATTTAACGTGGAATTATTATTC
>JAGOBX010000307.1 GCA_017999075.1 Candidatus Babelota bacterium
AATGGCAGAACTGCCATTTTGGAAACACTCCCATTATATTAAACCAAGCTGCATATTTTAGTAATTTTGACGGCGGTTTGGTAATATGACTTTAAATCGATAAAAATTTTATTGATTTATTGTGTTTTAATTATACAATAATTTTAATAACTTGTGTCACTTTTCAATTACAATCTTGTGGAAGTTTTTGACTGCAATTTACGGCCATTGAAATTTTTGACATTAAAATCAAAGCAGACATGGTTACATTAAGTGCCTGTCAGTTATGTCCTGGGAAAATTATACCGGAGATGAAATTATTGAATTAAACCGAGCTTTTTTTTACGCAGGAACTAAATATTGTATTTTAGATATGGAGGATAGGCGATTTATCAATTTCTCTGTTTATGAAATGTTTTTACAAAAATTATCCTTATTTAAATAAATCTGATTTATATTTCGGTAAATTTAATCTTATATAACCTTCAATCCTGGTAATAAATGTATTGCTCTCTGATATAAAATAAAATTTTATCAATTAATATAAAAGTTTGGAGGAACAAATGAAATCAGAAATTAAAAAAATTCAAATGACATGGAAACAAAAAATTGATTTACTTGTTCCGTATGTAAAAAAAAAAGTTATTGAACAAATAAAAGCAGTAGCGTTAATTATTATTTATCTTGTATTATTTCAAACTTTGATTTTGGGTATTGCTATAGCTGAAGCAGGATTGATTGCATCCGGAATTGCAATTGTTGTATTCGGACTCGCTTTTTTTATGGAAGGATTATTTTTGGGATTAATGCCGCTCGGAGAGGTTATAGGCGTAAAACTTCCGCAAAAATCAGGATTATTTGTCATACTTGTTTTCTCATTTATTTTAGGAGTGGGCGTAACTTTTGCCGAACCAGCAATCGGAGTTTTAAAAGCTGCTGGAGCGTTTGTAAAAGCGTGGGATGCGCCGCTGCTTTTTCTGCTTCTGAATAAATATTCAAATTATCTGGTGTATGCTGTAGGTATCGGCGTAGGTATGGCAGTTGTTTCTGGTATGTTAAGATTTATTTATAACTGGTCATTGAAACCTTTTTTATATGGAGGAGTTGTTATATTGACCGCATTGTCAATTTGGGCTGAATTTAATCCTAATTTGCGATATGTGATAGGATTGGCATGGGATTGCGGAGGTGTTACTACAGGACCAGTAACAGTTCCGCTTGTACTTGCTCTTGGGATAGGAATCAGCAGAATTGTAAGTAAAGGGAGTTCCGAACTTTCCGGATTTGGCGTTGTCACTCTTGCTTCATTGTTTCCGATTTTTACAGTTATTATTTGCGGGACATTATTTTTAAACAAAGTTCCTGTTCCTACTGTTGAGAAACTTTTTTTTACAGATCCTTCTATTCAAGAAAAAAGCAAATACCTTTTTGTTTCTGATATCGAATATAAAGGATATGCCTTAAAAAACGCTTCTCCTGAAACTTTGATAACATTATTAGGCGGCAAAGAACAAATGCTTGATTTTATTGAAAAAATAAAAAATACAGATTCAATGCGTAAAATAATTTTCGGGAGTGAAGACATTGCAGTTTTTGAACGATGGTTAATTGACAATGGAACTCAAGAACAAAAATTGAAGGTTTTTGGAAACATTGAAAATATAAATAATACAGTGAAAAAATATTTTTTTACAGAACAAAAATTTCTTAATGTCAATGATTTGATAACAAGGAATTTTTTCGCATCTATGCAAGCGATTATACCTTTGGTAATTTTTTTGATTATTATTCTTATGATTATTTTACGGGAGAAACTGCCGCAGCCTGATGAAGTGTTTCTTGGAGTTGTTTTTTCAGTTATAGGCATGCTTTTGTTTAATATAGGAATAGAACTTGGACTTGCGAAACTTGGAAATCAAGTTGGTTCAAAATTACCTTCTTCCTTTAAAAGCATAGAATTAGTAGAATCAAAAAAAATTATTACAAATTTTGACGAATCAGTAATGCAGACTGCGATTACTCCGAGCGGTGAAAAAGAAAAAATTTTTTATATAAAAAATAATAATCAGTACGAACGGGTTCCTTATAAAAATACTGAATATGATCCTATATCCAAAACATATATTTATACTCCTATAAAATCTCCTATGTTTGGAGTTGAAAAAAGTTTCGGAGGTTATCTGATTGCCATTTTATTTGCATTTGTTATGGGATACGGAGCTACTCTTGCTGAACCTGCTTTAAATGCTCTTGGTCTTACTGTGGAAGAACTTACAGTAGGAACTTTTAAGAAATCATTATTGATGCAGACTGTTGCAATAGGCGTAGGTATTGGTATATCAGCAGGTTTGGCAAAAATAATTTGGAATATTCCACTTATCTGGATACTTGTGCCGCCATATGCAATACTAATGTATCTAACTAAAGTTTCTTCCGAAGAATATGTGAATATCGGATGGGATAGCGCAGGAGTTACAACAGGTCCTATTACAGTTCCGCTTGTTCTTGCTCTTGGATTAGGGATAGGGAACCAAATAAATGTAGTTGAAGGGTTTGGAATACTTGCTACTGCTTCGGCTTTTCCAATACTCTCTGTTTTATCAGTAGGTTTATATGTCAATTATAAAAGAAAAAAAATGCAGGCAACAGAATAAATTTAAAATTATATTTTTTATACAAGGTGATTGACAATGGAAATTTTAAATAAAAAAGTTATTCAGATAAATGTTGAAACGACAAGAGAAATTATTGATAGCTTGAAACCAACGCTTGCAGAAATGAATATAAAAAAAATTTTTGTAGAATCCGGAAGAAGAATGCTTCTTAGCGAACGCAGCGGAATGTTTAAAGTATTATCAAAGGAAAAAACAATAATTGACGATCCTATAAACATACTTTCTTTTTTGATAAATCCAGATATGGAAGAACAAGTATTACAGCTTATTATAAATAAGGCCAATTTAGATATGCCGGGACGCGGGTCGATTTATTCGAAAAAATTGAATATATATAAATCTCATGATGAATTACTTGAAAATAATGTTAATTCTATAAAAATTGATTCTAAAAATTTACTTTCTGAATTGAAAGGAATTACATGTATTGTTCAAAAAGGTGAAATTGAACCTATCGGAAGAGTGGGACTTGATACCGGAACAGGAGTTCCTGCTATTACTTTCGGTACAGGTTCAGGATTTCGCGATAGACTCGGAATTTGGAGGATAGCTGTTCCTGCAGAAAAAGAAATTTGCAATTTATCTTTAAACCATAGAGATTGTGAACAGATTTTTAATATGATGATTGATGCTGGAGCTCTGGACCATACAGGCAAAGGATTCATTTATTATTTCAATATAAATAAAGGATTGCTTAATACTAAATTTCAAATAGGAACTATAAATCAGGCCGCAAGTATAGAACAGATTATTACTGTTATAGATGAAATGAAAGGGAATTCCGATTGGAGAAGAAGAGAACTTTCAAGCGGAGGAATAGTAAAAAAAAGAAAATTTTTAACTAACTTAATACATTTTGCCGTATCCTGCAATGAAGGTAAAGCTGCAGATTTAACGCTTGCAGCGATGAATGCAGGAGCTGCAGGCGCAACAATATTCAAAAGTAAATTCATAGATTTAAGCAATCCTGAAAAACAAAAAATAACTCCCGCAAGAGAAATAAGCAATATGATAATAGGAGAATCAATTATAGAAAAAATAACAAAGGAATTAGAAGAAAATAATTTGTTTTCTGATGAAATTTGCGGGCAAATTCTTATGTCTCCGGTTTTAAAAGCATGTACATATTTTGGAAAATAAAATTATTCTGGTATTACAATAACCGTAAATTGTCTGCACAACCGAATTCAGATGTTTTTTGAGAATATGCGCCGAGTGATTATTATTGTAAAAATGTGTAAAATATGTCATTTAATTTCCGTCAGTTGTTTTCCTGCTTCTTTAGCTTCATTCAGCAAATCAGATTGTTTGTTAATATCAAGCGGATTTAACAAACCAGCTGCGACTATAATATTAACCACGTCAAACCCAAGAAAACCGAACATTTCAGCAGTTGCTTTAAAATAGGAACTGAATAATTTTTTATCAGGATTACCTTGAGTATAAGCAAGAATCATTTTTTTTCGTTTATTAAAACGGCTGGAAAAATCCGGATTTAAAACCGGCAGTAACCTGTCAGTAAACATTTTAGCCTGAGCATTCATTTGAAACATATATACCGGAGAACAGAGAATAATACCATCCGCTATAAACACTTCTTCCAACAATTTAGACATATCATCTTTAATGACGCAGACTGCTTTACTCTTACAATAATAGCAACCCTGACATCCTTTTATCTTCATTGAATTGAGGTTATAGTAATTTGTATCCGCATTTTTTTCATTTGCGCCTTCGAGAATTTTACGAACCAATATATCAGTATTTCCATTGGTTCTCGGACTGCTGTTTATGCCTATAATATTCATTGCACATCTCCCGCATATTTTTAATAAATTATTCAATAAATTTTTTTAAGCTAAATTATAAACCGATAATATTAAAATGTCAAAATTTAAATTTATCATTTTATTTATTTTCTATATGGATGATCTGCTTCCACTAGTTTTTCTACCGCAATTGAGTTAAAAGCTAAATGCTTATCTATTTTACCGTTCATTTTTGCCTTCGATAATATTTGTTATTCTATTTATATTATAATATAATATCGGCATTAAATTGATAAAAATTTTCTTGATTTATTGTGTTTTAATTATACAATAACATTTGATAACTTGTGTTACTTTTCAATTACAATCTTTTGTAAGTTTTGACTACAATTTACGGCTATTGAAATTTTTGTTAACAGCGAATTAAATCAGGACACTACATTTACTTTTATTTTGTTTAAAAAATAAATAATATTATTTTATATTTTGTTTATAAG
>JAGOBX010000308.1 GCA_017999075.1 Candidatus Babelota bacterium
AAAATTTTTTATAAACACCGGTTATTCACACAGAATAAATTCAAATGAAATACAAGAATATTTCAAATATGCCGAAGAAGATGAAATTCATGTTTATGGAATAATTTCTTTGTGGTTTGAAGAATTAAATAGAAAATTTTTAAAACAGTATGACTCCATAAATTCAATCCGATATTTAGAAAAAATTATAGATAAAAAAAACATCTATGAAAAACTGTTCAATAAAAATATTGATAATAAATATAAAGATCTATTATTAAACAAATATAAAATAATCGATTTCGAAAAAAAATGGTGTTTAAATAAAAAATAATTTACTTTTTTTTTTTTAGAAGTATAATTATTTTTATGAAGTCGGATGTATATTTTACAGACACCCGCGAACACCATCATTATAATATTTATGATAAAGTAAAAAAACTTCTTAAAAGCATTGATTTAAAAAATATAATAAAAAAAAATGATATCGTAGCTGTTAAAATTCATTTTGGAGAATACGGCAATACATCTTATATCAAACCTCCTATTGTAAGGATTGTGATTGATGAAATAAAAGCGCTCGGAGGGAAGCCGTTTTTAACCGATGGTTCAACATTATATAAAGGAAGCAGGAGCGATGCAGTTAATCATCTGCAAACTGCAATTTTGAATGGATTTGATTATTCTGTAGTAAATGCTCCTTTAGTTATTGCAGACGGCATTAAAGGCAATTCTTGCGTTAAAGTAAAAATCGACTGCAAACATACAGAATATGCTGAAATAGGTTCTGAGCCGTATTATGCAGATGCTCTTGTTGTATTAACTCATTTCAAACTTCATGAACTGACAGGAATTGGAGGTTCATTAAAAAATATTGCAATGGGATTAGCCGCAAAATCAGGAAAACTTATTATGCATAGTTCTATATCTCCTTCAATAAAAGGCAATGCTTGTATCAAATGTATGTCGTGTAAAAAAATATGTCCGGCAGATGCAATGGTTGTTAAAGAAAAATGTCTGCAAATAAATCAGGAAAAATGTGTTGGATGCGCTCAATGTATAATGATATGTCCTGTTTCAGCAATAAATATCGTATGGAATGCTGTTTCAAATGATACTCAGGAAAAAATATGCGAATTCGCAAAAGCAGTTTTGTCCAACAAAACAGGAAAATCCTGCTTTATTAATTTTCTTTACAATATAACTCCTGAATGCGACTGTTATTCTCATTCAGATACTCCGATAGTTCAGGATATAGGAATACTCGCTTCTACAGATATTACAGCTATTGATAAAGCGAGTATAGATTTGTTAAATTCAAAACCAGGATTAAAAAACTCGGCTTTGAAAAAAAATTTTGAACCAGGAGAAAACAAAGTTGCCGGCGTATATCCTGAACTTGATTGGACAACTCAAATCAATTATGCAGCCAAAATAGGATTAGGAAACTCTGATTATAATTTAATCAATCTTAAATAAACATAATTTAAAATGAATACTATTAAATCAGAAATTGTAAAATATGGCAGAATTGCATTTGAACATAATTTAGTGTTCGGAGCAAGCGGAAATATCAGTATAAAATCAAAAAATAAAATTTTTATCACGAAAAGCGGCAGTTATCTCGGTTATTTGACTGAAAAAGATATTCTATGTTTTGATTTTAATCGAAACAAACCTGAATGCGCTTCAATGGAAACTCAGATGCATTTAAATTGTTATGCTGCAAACCCTGAAATTTCAGCGGTTTTTCACAGTCAACCATTATATGCTACAATAATTGCCTCAAGCAATCTAAAAATAAATTTGAATTATATACCTGAATCCATGTATTATATAAACAAGATAGGTTATATTCCTTATGCTCATGCAGGTTCTTTAAAACTTGCCGAGCTTACCGGAAATAAAGCCAAAGACTGCGATATTATATTATTAAAAAACCATGGATTAACTGTAACAGCAAAAAACCTTAATGAAGCGCTTTTAAAAACTATTTCATTCGAATTTTTAGCCGCATCAACAGTCTCAGTCAATCAGAAAAAAATAAAACTTATTTTTCTTTCTGAACAAACAAGAAATGATTTTAAGAATCAAATCTATAAAAATAAGAAAAAATAATGAGATTGAACTGATGAAAAAAAATCACGATCTAATAACAAATATAATAATTGATATATTAAAAAATTTATATGAACCTGTCTGCGCATTAGAATACAATTCGGAATTCGAACTTCTGGCAGCTACAATTCTATCAGCTCAATGCACTGATGAAAGAGTAAATTCCGTTACAAAAACATTATTCAAAAAATACAGAAAACTTGATGATTATGTTAATGCTGATATTATCGAATTTGAACAGGACATTAAACCCACAGGATTCTATAAAAATAAAGCTAAATCTATACTTAATTCCGCAAAAATTATTAAAGAAAAATATAACGGCAAAATTCCAGATGATATCAATGAACTCATAAAACTGCCTGGAGTCGGCAGAAAAACAGCAAATGTGGTTTTAGGATCTGCATTCGGAATAACCTCTGGAATTGTGGTTGACACTCATGTAAAACGTCTTTCTAACAGAATAGGATTATCAAAAAATTCCGATCCTGAAAAAATCGAAAACGATTTAATAAAAATTACTGAAAAAAAAAACTGGATAATTTTATCACACTTGTTGATTCATCACGGCAGAAAAATATGTTCCGCAAGAAAACCATTATGCCGTGACTGTAAAATACAAAAATATTGTAAAAAAAATATATGATTGAATTATTAGCTCCAGCAGGAAATTTCGATACTGTCAAACCTATCATAGATTCAGGCGTTAATGCAATTTACCTTGGGCTTCGTGATTTTAACGCAAGACTTCGCGCAAAAAATTTCAGCATATCAGAACTCGAATCAGTTATCGAATACTGCAAAAAAAAAAATGTAAAGGTTTACGTTGCTTTTAATATTTTAATCAAAGAAAATGAATTAAAAAAAACTATAGAATATTTAGCTTTTTTGAATCATATTAAAGTAGATGCTGTTATAATTCAGGATTTGGGAATATTGAATATCATTAACAGATACTTTAAAAATTTAACTGTTCACGCAAGCACTCAAATGTTTCTTTTCGATCAATTTTCTCTCCAATTTGCTTATGATAATAATATTAAACGCGTAATATTGCCGCGTGAACTATCTTATACAGAAATAAAATTTCTTAATGATTCATCGAAGATAGAACTTGAAATTTTTATTCATGGTTCAATGTGCTATTCAATTTCAGGTAACTGTTATTTCAGTAATTATATCGGAAAATTAAGCGGAAACAGAGGAATGTGCAGGCAGCCTTGCAGAAAAAATTTCATCAATCAGCCTTTCAAAAATATATCCAAAATTCCAAATTCTGATTTTATTCAAAAAAATAATATTGAACTATTTCCTTATTTTTCGCTGAATGACTTAAATCTCCTTGAACAAATTCCAGAACTTCTTAAACTTGATAAGTTAAAATCATTTAAAATCGAAGGTAGGCTGAAAAATACCGAATATTTATTAACTATAATTAACGCTTATAAAAATGTGATTGATTCATATTATAACAATACCTCTCAAATATTCGAATCAATCAGACATGCTAAAGAATCTTTAAAAAATATTCAGGCAAGAGATTGCAGTCCCGGATACTATTATTATCCTGATATTAAAAATATATTCAGTTCAGGCAGTCCTGATTTATATAAACAGGCTGGACAAATAAAATTTGTTAAAGGAAACTGTATTTATTTTAAATCTGAAACCGGTTTCAAAATTACAGATTTGTTCAAAATTCAGAAATTCGGTTCTGAAAAGCGTCAGTCTCTAAAACTGATAAATTTAACTGATGATTCGGAACAAACTATCAACGAAGTAATACCTGGACAGTCTGTTATTTTTAAGGCAAGTATTAAAGCAGGAAAAAGTGATTTGATTTTTGTACTTAATTCTGAAGCAGGAGACTATCAAAAAATAAAAATTAAAAACAATGATTTAACAAAAAATAATTATGAAATCCTGAAGAGTATAAATGCAATTCAAAAAAAAATTACAAACGACCTTGATTTAGCGCTCAAAAAAAAAACAAGAAATGTTCAAGAAAAATTTGAATATATATACCAGAAAAACTTTTTTTCTAATTCAAATACTCATAAAAAACCTTTTGAAAAAAACTTTATAATAGAACTTTATTCTGTTAACGATGATTTTGATTCGCATATAATTGATTTAAAAATAAAAAATCATAACTTAATTATATCTATTCCATTTATAATTGAAGATGCTGAATCTCTAAAAAACAGAATTAAATTTTTTATAAATTCCGGGATCAATTATTTTATGTTGTCTCATATTTCTCAGATCACCTGGTTTAAAAATTATTCTCAAGAAAAATTATTTTTATATGCGGGATTAAGAATTCCTGTTTTAAATTCTATGAGCGCTTATTTTCTTCGCGAACTCGGATTTAAAGGATTTACATATTCAATTGAAGACGATTTGGAAAATTATTCGATAATAAAATCACCTTTAAAAAAATTCGTTTTTATAAAATATTATCCGCCTTTATTTACATCAAGAGCCGAAAACAAAACTTTTGAAAATAATATTTTATTTGATGATGAAGGAAAAAAATACATATCTTTTAAAAAAAATAATCTTATCACTGTAATACCGGAAAATCCTGTTATGATAGATTATGAAAAACAGTTTTACAAAGATAATAATATAATTTTGATTAAAGAAAATTTTCCCTTAGAAAGATATGATTAAAACAATATTTTCAGCAATTATTAAAAAACCCGACATATTTTTTCAATTTATATTTCACAAAATTTTTTTTCAAAGAAAACGGAAGGGTGAAAAAAATTTTTAAAAAAGGGGGTTTTATTTTGGGATTTGATATCAAGTCATATC
>JAGOBX010000309.1 GCA_017999075.1 Candidatus Babelota bacterium
AGTATATGGGTTAATTTTTTTAGTTAATTCACTCCAGTATTTATTATTCACATTAAATCCTCCGCTGCTATTTAAAATAAATCGATCATTAAATTTTATCTATGAGATTTAACACTAAGCCGCTTTCAAAATTATAAAAATGGTTTTCAAAATCAGCGAATTAGTATTAACCCAAACTGCATATTCCAGTAATTTTGACGCCGGTTTGGTGTTATTTACTCATAATTCAAAAAAAGTTTTCCCCATTGAGTTTTATACCATTCATTTATAATTTTACGCGCTTTTATAGGATACCACAATTTATCATGATAAAAAGCAGATGCCCATATAAATAAATTAACTATAGGAGTATGAAACATCAGATGCTGAAGCCATTTCAAAGGACCAAACCAAAAAATATCCCCGACTTTACTTGCGGCATTGTCTCCAACAGAAAAATTCCAATTTTCTGTTGTAATATCATCTCCTTCTATTTCTATTTCGCTCATTATTCCTGTTCCAAGTCCTTCTTCTGTTGCAGTTCGAATATATTTTAAAGACATAGGATCAAAACCCATAAGTTTAGCGGCTACAGCGTCAATAGCCACACAATCAGAACTTGCAAGAATTATATCTTTGCAGACAGGTATCATTGTGCGCGGGCCAGGCCCGTTACCGCAAGTTGTTCCATCCATAACAGTAAATATTCCGGTATGTATTTCTTTCTGTATACGCAACAAATCAACTAAAGTCTCATGTATTCTGGAATGGCAATAATGCCTTTGAGTGCTTAACAACCCTCCAAATGCATTTTTCATTGATCCAGTAGTTTCAGTATAAATATGACATTTAACTGTAGGCTGATGCAAAACATTTTTTCCTATAAAATAATCCGGTATTTCTATACCTTCCGGAAATATCTTATCCAATACTATCATTTTGCCTTTGGGTTTATACACAATCCATTTCATATCTTCAGGAATAAAATTAAATTTTACCGGCACTTCGTATTTTTTGTATAATGCAGTATATTTGTTGAGTTTCTCGCCTTTGTATGCATCGCTTACAACAGTTTTATTCTGAACGCAAACAATATCCTTATATCCTGAGTTTCTTAAGCCTAATATTGTTCCTTCCATCTGCCATGGAGTAGTGTTTGCCCCAGGAAACATCAAATGCCATGAAATATTATTTTTAATTATTGTAGTTTTTGTTTTATCGAGATTATTTTCAAACTCTGCAAGTTTCATAATTTTTTGATAATCAGAAACGACTGTTTCCGGTTTGGTTCTTAAAATTGCAACTTTAGATTTTTTCATAATTATAAAGCTCCGAAAAATAATTTACATTTATTTTTTAATAAATCATATTATAATTTAAAAAAATTAAAATGTAAATTGAAATATACTTTATGAAAACTGCTCTTGAAGTTAAATATAATTGTGAAAATAATATTTTATGTTATCATGTTACAGGAGAAATTGATTCATCAAATTATGAAATATTTAAAAATACAGTATTCTCAGGATTTTCGGAATATTCTAATATAAAAGAAGTTATATTCGACCTTAAATACTGTTCTTCAATCAGCAGTAATGGTTTTGGTATATTTTATGAATTTTTAGACACAATTGAAAAACGCGGGTTTAAACTAAAAATAAGTTTAATAAATACAAACCCTTTAATTTTCAAAATTATAAAATTATTAAAAATGTACAATGAATTTAATGTCACTTAACAACGTATTAGAAATATCAGTTTATCCGAACAATAAATACTCCGTCATTTCAAAAACATTTATAAAAGATTATCTAAAATCATATGCCTCCGGTATTTCAGAAGAAATTTCAAACAACATAATATTCTGTTCAGAAGAATTATTAACTAATATTATTGAACATAATAAATCTATAAAAACATATGAATTAATAAAAATAAAAGTAATGGTTATAAAAAACATTGTTTCATTGATATTTGAAGCTCCTGACAATAATCCTGTTGAATATTCAGGATTCGAATCAGAAAATTTTAAACGCAATTTTAAAGGCGCAGGATTTTATCTCATATCAAAAATCAGTTCTAACTTCACATTTTATCATAAAAACGGTACAAACAGTTTCAATATTGATTTTAATTTTTAACAGTATAATATTATATTATGGATTTAAAAAATTTTAAAACATATATTTCAAGGTTAATTGAGCAGCTGACCACTCTGGAAAAAAACGGAGGTCACCTAAATATAAAAATTGAAAAATTCAATTTTTACCAAACTGATTTTTATGATTCGGATATTTCCGATAAAAAAGAATTATCAGAACTATTTTCAAAATTAATTTTAAAAATCAATTCAATTATAACGAAATGCGGGACTTTGAAATCAGATATAGTTCAATATGAAAAATCAAATGCTGTGGGTTTACTTGCCGGAGGGATAGCTCATGAATTCAATAATATTCTTTCAGGAATATCAGGATACCTGGAACCAATCGACTCAGGCAACAATAAATTATACATCAAAAAAATAGAATTATTGATTTCGCGTGCAGAATTTATAGTTGAAAAACTGCTGAACCTTTCAAAAAATTCCGGCACTGCCGAAATAAGAAATTTTTTTCCTGAAAATGAAATTTCTTCAGTTATAGATTTAATGAACTACAAATTTAAGGAAGCAAATATAACAATAGAGACTGAATTTATCAACAAATCAAAAATTTTTTTTAATATCTCGGATTTTT
The DNA here is from genome assembly GCA_017999075.1 of Candidatus Babelota bacterium. Classification (GTDB taxonomy): domain Bacteria; phylum JAGOBX01; class JAGOBX01; order JAGOBX01; family JAGOBX01; genus JAGOBX01. The sequence goes on from JAGOBX010000309.1 coordinate 2,718, forward strand.
ATTCGATTATTTCAAATTTGATAATTAATTCTATTGACGCATTAAAAAATTCTATAAACGGAAAAATTATTATAAAAACTTACAGCGATCCTTTATGGTATCATATAACAGTATGGGATTCAGGAGAAGGCATAAAACCGCAAGTTTTAAAAAATATCTTCAATCCGTTTTACACGACAAAATCAAATGGTTCTGGTCTTGGATTGTCTGTAATTCACAAAATTATTATCGAATCAGGAGGAGAAATTTCAGTCAATTCACAAACAAACAAATTCACAGAATTTAAAATAAAAATCCCGATTAACTTTAAACAAACAAAAAGTTCTGATTTTACAGAAAAATCAAATTCAAATTTAATAACTCATAATTTGAATTTTTCAAAAACAGTTTTATTTATTGATTCAGGAAGATATGAAAATTTTATAATAAAAGACTTTTTAATAAAAAATAATATTACAGTTATATCCGAACCGGAATTATTTTCCAGCAGCAATATTATAATAATTGATTCGGCGGACATTGATTGTATAAAAAAAAAGCTGGATTTTCCAGTTTATGAAAACAAAATTATAATTATTCTGATGGATGGCCGGTTTCCTGATAAAAAAATTGCCGGCTTTTTAAACAAATTCAATTTTTTAGTAAAACCATTAAGTATTGACGAACTCAATGCTCTTATGGAATTAATCATCAATTCAAAACCGGACGGTTTTCCGATTTATGAAACAAAAAATAATTTCTAAAATACTAATCTCGATAAAATCAAAGTTTGTCCTGATTTTTTTATTATTATCGATTCTTCCTTTATTGTTTTCATTTTTTTTTGCAGTTAATGTTTTAATTGAAATAGTGCAGCTTACACTATCCAGAAATCTTTCAAAAATAAGCGCCGCATATTTAAACGATTTGACAAATAATCCTAAAGCAAAATTAATTACTGAAACATTAAATGCCGATGATGAACTTAAAATAAAACTATTTTTAAATATGAATTACCAGGTTGCCGGAAAAATAAAGCTTTTGTTTGAAGAAAATAATTTAACTGCTATTGCAATAATAAATAACACAAAAAAAATCAAATCTTATTTTCATAAACAAAATCAGTATATGAATGAAATAGATGAAAAACTTCTTGAACAGGGATTATCAGGGAAAAAAGTATCAGGCATTTCAAAAATCAATAATTTTTATTATTCATATTATATTTCTCCTATAATTGACAAAGAATCCAATCATATTCTCGGTTCAATATTAATTGCTTTTAACCTTGATAATGATTTTCTTGAAAATATACTTGTTGATAAAAATTCATTTTTATGTTTATATGATTTCAATAAAAAATCTATAATAGCTTCAACAAAAAAAACCCCTGAAATAAAATTTAACGAAGAAATTTCAGATTATACTAATGAAAATACAATTGTTTCAAATTTTTTTGTAAATTATAATCTACAAAAAAATGATGGATTACTAATAATTACAGGAATTGACAGATCTGAAAGTAAATATGTAATATGGCTTACTATCAGAAGATTTATTGTAATAGGTTTTGTTCTTATATTGGGAAGCATTATGCTGGGAGTCTTTACCGCCAACAAAATAATTGCACCTGTAAGAGCTTTGACTGATACTATAAAAGACAGCATAAAAAAAAATGAACTTGAACCGGTTAAACTTAATTATTCCGGAAAAGACGAAGTTTATGAACTTGCTGTTTTGTTCAATGAGATGGTTGTAAAATTAAATGAAGCTCAAGAGAATTTGATAAGAACCAATAAACTCGCTTCCATAGGACAATTGTCAGCCGGCATTTCTCATGAAATTAATAATCCGTTGGTAACAATACTCGGATACACTCAACTAATTCTTGAAAAAATTGATAAAGAAAAAGAACCTAAACTTTTTAAATATTTAAAAATAATCGAAGACGATACCAAACGATGTAAAAATACTATAAGCAATCTTCTAAACTTTGCGAGACCCGCAGAAAATATTGTGGAACCTGTAAACATAAACTCTGTTATAGCCAATACTGTTTCTTTGTTTGAAATGGAATGTAAAAAAAACAATATATCTCTCACATTTACCGATACTGCATCAAACCCTGTTATTTATGCTAATACAGACCAAATAAAACAGGTTTTTGTTAATCTTATGTTTAATGCTATTTATTCACTAAAACA
>JAGOBX010000310.1 GCA_017999075.1 Candidatus Babelota bacterium
GCGTGATTGATTCGATAACCGCTCGAGAGCTTTTCCATATTGCGATTAACTCGGAATGTTAAATTTGTAAGATTTCTATGCGCGAAATCCGCAGGTATATTGTGTTGAATTCTCATTCAGCCGCCTCCAAACGAGATATGTATAGAACTTCTCCCTTTGGCTGCACAAGGCAGTTATACAAATGTTGTATTACGATGTTTTTTTTAGGTTTCCGTTCCATATATTTTCCTCCGTGAAATATATCAATTACATAAAGCTGATAAACAGCTATATGCTATTGGTAAAAAATATCTAATATATTTCTATAAAGTCCTCCTAAAATAAAAAATGCCCGCAATTATTTGCAGGCATCCTTACCTTAAATATTATCCATAAAATTAAATTATTTTTGCTGGGTCAATCAATCTCCAGCGTTGAAGGTCTCTTCAGTGAAGTCCAACCTTCTTCGTCTACAAATTAACATATTATATATCGTCAATATGTTAAATAAACTTAAGATTTATTTATCAAAATTTTATAACCGTTTATTTATCAATATATTGGTTGAAAATATATTTCCCTTATATCCCGATTTTTACAGAAAAAAATTATAGAAATTTCTAATATGCCATTATTTTGGATATCCTGTCTTGGAGATTATGCTTTTCTTCGGAACCAATTACGGAGTTCCGAGCCACCTGGTCTTGCCTATTAGAAATCCTAATTCAATTATAAAATAATGGAAGCCGTTCGAGCCTTGAAAAGCTTGGGCGGCTTTTTTTATTTCCGCTACTAAATTCACACATTAACGACTTATCCGAACAACTGGAGGTGATGAAAAGTCTCGGAAGTCCCTGCATTCTCAGCAAATTCTATCAATTATTTTAGTCCTGCCTACGAATCCTTCACTAGTATCGAGTTCATAATTTTTCATTAAATTTCCTACGGGAGAGGTGTGTACAAATGAAGAAATTGTTTATTTTGTTAATGAAATGCGCGCTGATTTTTCTCTTTTCAATGTTATTTGCAATGTGGACTGGAGCTGTAATGTTTTTCTTGATGATTGGAACTGCAATTCGTAATTACTCTGCTAAAAAATAATGCCGCTTTTTTTCCTGCCTATAACTCCGCTACTGCTGCCGCCCTGGCTATGATTCTATTTTTATTTTATTAAATCTATTTAAAGGATGGTGTTATTTTATGTGGAAAAAACCAAGTTTATCAGTTTTAAAAACTGTGCCTGATCTTTATTCAACTGAGAATGTAAGCTGCAAAGACAAATTAATTTATCTGCATTTTTTCATCGGAAATTGCGACTGGTATATTGCTGAAATTGATCACAGTGATTTTGATCTGATGTTCGGGTATTGCATTCTCAACGGAGATCTTGAAATGGCAGAATGGGGCTACGTTTCATTATCTGAACTTGCTGCTATCAATGTCCGCGGAATTGAAGTTGACCGTGATCTTTACTGGGATGTAAAGCTGTTCTCTAGTATCAAGCTGTAATCCGTAAGAAAATAATCCGCGCATTTTTGCCTTATATACGACAGTATATATCGCGCGATTTTCTATCATCATTACTCACCGCACAAAGAGCCGAGTATGCCGTTATGGTGTATTCGGCTTTTTGTGTTTATAGCCGCAATTTATTTAATAAACGCTACTTATCCAACCTAATTTCTTATCATTAATTTTCAATACTAAATTTATCATGGAGGTTTTTACTATGGACAAAATCTGTCTTATTGGGTCAAGAACCCTTACCGATGAGATGATCCTTGACCTGCATTCTACATTGGATCAGCTTACTGCATCAAAGCAACCTGTATTTTCTACAGGTGGATGCGCTGGCATTTCCATTGAAGCAGTAAAGTACTTTATCGCTAAAGGCGATTGCTCTAAAGTTCATATCTGGCTGGCGAAGAAGCTTGAAAACATTCCGATAGTGGTTAAACCGTTTATCCATCAAGCAATAAAAATGGGCGCGATTATCATTGAATCTCATTGCAACCAATATCTTGCGGGCATTATCAGTCGAAACAAGGAAATGCTGGCTGACTGCGATATCTGTAACGCCTACCGCTTGAACAGAAGCTTGGGCACTACGCACGAACTGAACTATGCCGCACAATACCACAAGTCAATTCTGCTACACGACTACGACACACTACAATTAAAGTTACCGCTATTTCATTTAGAAAAATAACCCGCATTTTTGCCTTATATGCAGAAAAATAGGCCATTTTTTTATTCATTTCACTTCATTACAAATTTAAATTTTATAACAAGGAGTTGATGTCATTATGGCATATCCGTTTGAGAGGAGCTGTACTATCCCGTATGAAACCAGTACAAAACTTAAAATTCTGGCTACCGCTGAAGGAATTCCAATTACCAAAATGATCGTTAAAATTATTGACGAGTATTATCTCTATACAGATATCGATAAAATCAAAGCTGCAAAAATTAAACTTAATATTCAGGCAGGTGATCGCAATGTCTAATCAAGAATTAATATCCAAATTTATTGATCAAATGCTATTGCAGGGCAAAGCTAATTCTACTATCGGAACATACGCTTCACACGTTGGACAACTGGCTAAATGGATTGACTGTGACCTTTCTCAAGTTACAGATGAAATGATACGCTGCTATTTTCTCAATCTCAGAACCAGTGTACCAGAAGCTGAACAGTATTATAATTCAGCTATCAGCGCAATTAAATTGTTTGTAGAATCAACCCTCAAGCGTAAATGGATTGGGCTCGATTACATTAAGGTCAGGCATCATAAACTGAAAGAAGTATTAACCCCTGAAGAAGTCAAATACCTGCTTGAATCAATAACGAACCTCAAGCATAAGTGTATCCTTGGCTTACTATATAGCTCGATGCTCAGGCTAAATGAGGTGGTCCATCTCAAAGTCAAAGGCGATATTGATTCAAGTCAGATGATCGTTAATGTCCGAGTAGCCAAAGGCGGCAAGGAGCGCATTACAATTTTATCAGACAAAGTACTAGGCTGGTTGCGCGAATATTTCAAACAGTATCATCCAAAGGAAAGGCTCTTTGAAGGCCAGAATCCAGGTTCACACATTACGGGCAGAACGGTCGAACATATTATGGAACAAGCATTGGACCGCTGCTGCATTGATAAGAAAGTAAGTCCTCACGGCTTACGCAGAACTGGCGCATCTCATTTGTTAGAATCTGGCGTTGATCTACGCACAATACAGATTTTACTAGGACATAGCGATATTTCAACCAGTACGATTTACCTGCAAGTCTCTACAAGCCATATCTCAAAGATCAAAAGCTTATTGGATAAATAATTGGCATTATTTAAAGGCAAGCCAAATAAATAGGCGGCATTTTTTCTCGTCATTACATTTTACGAATATTTTCACATAAGGCGCGGCGCTGTAATAGCTCTGCGCCTTTTTTATTTAAAACCAAAATCAAAGGAGTTGAATTACAATGGTCAAGTATATTAAAGCCATTTTTATTACTATCAAAGTTTCTTTTTACATTTTCAGTGAAGCATTAGAACAGACGGACATTCATCACTTGGTTGGACTAAAGGACGCATTAACGGGATTATTCAACAGAAAATATTTCAATTACTACACAGCTAAAAACAGCAAAAACATCAAGGGCTACATCATGCTGGACGTGGATCACTTCAAAACGATAAATGACACTCTCGGACACGACGCGGGCGACTCAACACTAATAAAATTAGCTGACTTTTTACGCACTATTCCCGCTGATTGCAAATTATTCCGCTTTGCTGGGGATGAATTCGTGATTACAGTTACTGATAAAAAACTATTAGCGATCATTTCCCGTTACATCCGTTATAATGTTTATTCCGCCGTTGGCATCAATTGCAGTATCGGAGCAGGTTCAGACTGGAAGACAAGCGACATAGCTTTGTATCAGTCTAAGGTTACCAGAGGCAGATATACAATTCTCTAATAATATCCTCCGATAGAATTAATTCATTACAGGCACATTTTCCGTTATCAAGAGTATGTCATAAAGCAGCGGCAGTCAAACTTGATTCAGTAAAAAAATACGGCGCGATTTTCCATAATCCACTAATTTTTTTCCTGAACAAATAGCTATTGTGACAGCCGCTTCTGCTTTATGATTTAATATTTGTTCTAAGCGGAAAATGTGTCTCTCTTCTACGCAAGATAGACTTTTTCAAGTTTGGTGTATTTGGAATATTGACTTGTATTCTATGCGCTTCAAGTTATTTCATTTCACTCGCTCGCCTATACGGTCTTTGAAGATTGTGTAGGCGGGCGATTATTGTTTTCTTATTGGATTTAGATTCACATTGCGCCGATTGTCATTGTTCTTTGTTTTCGCTGTGGGTATAGCAAGTTGGCTATCCAGCGAAAACATCCACCATCTACATTGCAATTTTAACGTTTTTCTTGCTTATTACGGAAATTGCAATTTCGATGGCGGTAGTTAAATTCAAATACCTTTTTACATTCTATGCCGCAACGGCGTATAATATATATTATAACGCCATTGCTTATCATTGGTTCTATATGGAAATAATTGCCCGTTCGTCAACTTTGCAGTTGGACGACAGGCAATTATATTATTTTAATTTTCTACAGCGACTGGGATTGGATTATAGCGGAACAATAATCGCCTATAGTATTCCGACTATATACCTGGGGAACACTGCTGGAGCCTTTATGGTCTGACAGGGGTGCGGGGATAATACCGAAATAATTGTATAAAAAATTAGACTATTAAATTAGTTTGGGACTATCTCAATATTGTTATAATTGCAATAGCGACAATTTTACAATTTTTCTCAAAGGACAATAAATTGCAAATGTTGTAATTATCTAATATATTATACTTTTATTACTCGAAATCGTCGTAAGG
>JAGOBX010000311.1 GCA_017999075.1 Candidatus Babelota bacterium
TGCCGTTCAAATTTAAAACTGTTATAAATATCAAAATTATTAACAATAAAAATATTTTTTTCATAAGTTTTAACTCCGGAAAATCATTAAACAACCTGTTGTTTTAATATTATTAACTTTAAAAATCCTAACTTGATTTAATAATTTTTAATCAGATTTTTCAATCTGTTATTTATCTTTCTTTTGTTTTTTTTCTTTTTTTTTATTTAACATTCCGTTTTTTTCAAGAAATTCGTAATATAACAAATAAGTATCGTCATTAATAGAACCAAGATGACGTGTTATAATCATGATTTCATTATAAGAAATTTTAAATTCTGCTGCTAAATCTTCAAATGCTTTTTTTAAACCTGCATCATTAAAAATAAGTTTGCGTACAAGTTCGGTATTATTCCATTCTTGAACTATTTTTATTCTTCCGCGTATGTTTCTTTTAAACTGTCTGTCTACTTTTTCTAAAAAATCTGATTCGAATTTATCGTGTATAAGATTAAAATATCCGCCATCGTTTTCATAGATTATTTTTGAAGACCATTCTGCGGTTTTCAGAGGATGTTCTTGAATACTGTCGTTAACTTTACCGCCATATTCTATAGGTCTTAAATCTTTTGAAGCTGTAAATTGAGCTGCTTTATATTTGTAACTTTCAGGTGTCATTACTGTTAATCTGAGTAGTGCTAGCATTTCAGTGGCTGAATTAGTCGAGTCTTCATAGGTAAATAAATGTTTAAGAATAGGAATATCTCCTAATAACGGAACCTTTGATTTCTTTTTTGTAGATTTATCGTTTATGGCGCCGCCAAGTATTATTAGTTGACCGTCATTAACAATCTGGCGCGCTTCAAAAATTGTTTCTCTTGATGCGTCTTCGTCTTCTCTGTTGCCGTCAGTTAATTTTAATTCTGAAATAATTATTTTGTAACTGTTTTTTTTTCTTCCGCGTTCGTCCGTTATTTCTGAAGGAACAGCTATTGCACCTACACTTAGAGTTAACCCGACAGACATTATTGTTGTAATGGGATTATTATTTGCGTCTTTTGATTTTAAAGGAATATTCTGATTTTGTTCAAATATTCCGGTGTGCCCGCTGACAAAAGTTATATGCGGTTTTAAAACTGCTTCTGCCACATTGTGATCAATAAGAGCTCGCAATGAAACTTCTTGAATTCTCCCGCTTTTTGAAGTGTATTGATACATTACCTGAGATAACGCTACTCCTGCGGTAAACTCTCCTATGACTTTGGTTCCAGTAGTTTTTCCGGAATTTAAATTTATTACATTACCGTCTGCATCTTCCTGAGGAGATACTGTTTCTTCAGTAAAATTTCCGGCAGTTTCATCATATATCCGTAATCCTGAATGTTCGTATTTCATTCCTAATTGTTTTGCTTTTGCCATATTTACCGACAAAATAGTCCCTTCAACAAGTATTGTAGGAGGTTCAAAATCGTATTGTTCAATAAATTTTTTTATTTCTTCTATTTGCTTTTTAGGACCGCTTAAAAATAATTTTTTTTGTTTTTCATCTGAATCAATTTTTTTTAAATCATATATGGTCTGGATGATTTTTATTATATTATTTATTTCAGCATACTTTACCTGTATTACTTCTGATACCTGCTCTTGTTCAGAAGTGTCTATTTTATTTATTAAATCTGATATCTGATTTAATTTTGCCGGTCTGTCAGTTATTACTAAAGCTTTTGATGCCGGATCTATAGAAACGATGCATTTACCGAAATGGTTAAGGATAATTTCATTCATTCTTTCAGCGCTGATATATTTTAGTTTGAATATTTCCGTTTGTAACGGTAACTCAAGAGCTTCGGCTTCTGTTTTAGCTTCAAGATAATCTTTATCTAACGTTAAAATGAAATTTTTCAACTCTTCAATTTTTGATTTTTTCGCTGTTACTAAAAATGCATTTTTCATTTTATCCACTGAAAAATTTAAGTCTCTGCCGAATTTTGAATCTATTACTTTTTGTAAGTCTAATGCTGCAAGATGATTTAAAAAAACGTATTCTGTAACTTCAGGTTCAGATAAATTATTGTCTGATGATGGTGGTTGACTAATGTTTTGGATTTGATTGTTTGAATTTTGGGCAACATCTATAATTTCCACTCGTTTGAATATTTTATCATATAGCGCGGAATCACATTCGAAAACAATGATTTTTTTTTGCGAATCTCCTTTTATATTTATTCCGAATTCATTTGATAATTGCTGAGCTATTTGTTCTGAAGGCATATAAAAAATTTCAATTTCATAACGTTCTGCAAAAACAAAAGATGTCATAATAAAAATCAAAATAAAACTGAAAATAATTTTTTTTGTTATACCTCTGAAAAAAATCATAAATAATATACTCCCTTTAAAAATTTATTATTAAATTGGTTATTAAATTTAATTTGTTATAATTGTTTTCAGTTCGTTCATAATCATTTGTTTCATAAATTATTTCAGAACGAATTGAGATGTTTTTAGATTCTTTTTTAAAAGAATATTCTATATTAATTCCGTATTTTTGTCTATAAATATCGTTGTTCTGAATTGATGATTCTATAATGTCTAAGTAATAATTCAAACCTGATGTCAAGAGACGTTTATTATATTTTAAAGATGCGCTTCCGTTAATATACTTGTCTTTTACGGAATCCGAAGACTTTACTCTGTATTTAATGTTTGAAGATATAAGAAAATATTCTAATATTTTTTTTGAATAATTTGAAGAAGCTTCATAAATTTTGGTTTTTTTAATATTTTTTTCTATATAATCATTTTCTTTTTCTTTTTCATATAAAAAAATACAGCTTAAAGAACGGTTTAAGAATTTTGATTCACTTTTTATTTTTAAAATATTATTTTTGATATCTTTATCATTAGGCTGATTAGTAAGCTGTTTATTATAATTATCGCGCATTTGGTAATCTGCTGATAATTTTAAAGACTGAAAAAGATTGTTTTTTTTATCTGAAAACGGAGTATATCCTATGGAAAATAAATTTTCTTTCAAATATTCTATTGATGTTTGAGATTTATCAAGATTATCATACTGATAAAGAGTTGAAAAATTAAAAATTATTTTTCCATTAATAAAAAGAGTTTCATAACCTCCGTTATATTTTTGCCTGTCAGCTGTTATAGAACTGTTAATAGAATTATAATTCGGAGTAATTCTTGAAAAACCGGCATTAATTTTATGATTATTTTTTTTCAGTGAACTGTTGAATTTTATTGCAGAACCGCTCCATTTGTTTAAAGTGTCCATAATATCATCGTCATACCACGACCCTGCGTATTCATAATCCATAACTAAAAGATCAGTTTTGTGAGTTCCGCTAAAACTGAAAATTGTATTTTTTTCCGGTGAAATATTTGAAGAATCAAATGATATAGAATTTTCATCGTCTTTAGAAAAAACTGCTGAAACAGAAAAATTATTTTTGTCGGAATAATTCCATTTTGTTTTCATGCCTGCATTTAATCTTGTAAAATTTAAATTATCGTGCGGTGCCTTTTCTCTGCCTGCAAAAGCTTCAATGTTCATGTCGTCCAGTATTTTATAATCCAAATATAAACCTTCATATGAATTGTTAAATGTATTTTTTGAAAATTCTGTAAAAAGATTTCCGAATTTGAGAGTAATATTGTTTTTTTTGTATTCGGCATATAATTTTTCAAGATCTTTTCGTTTATCAAGATAATTATTTAGTTTTGTGATTATTCCGCCTTTGAAAATTATATTTTTGCTGTTTTTCCAGTCGAAATCAATATATTGTTTTGATGTAAATCTGTTTGTTTCTTTGGAATTTTCGCCTGCGGATTCATAATTGCCGTCTATAGTAATATGCTCGTAATCAATCTCAACTTTTCCTGTTATTTTGAGGTTTTGCATTGATTTTGAATCTTTGGGAAATTCATTTTTTTCTATTTCCTGTTTTTGTTTTTTTTCTGTTAATAATGAGTCGTACGTGTTGTCTGTAATTTTATTGATTGAAGAATTTATGTCAATACTGACTAATTTTATAAGTTCGTCTATTGCGTCACGTTCAGTTAATCCTGAATGTTCGGAATAATTTTTTGTTTTAAAAATAAAATCTTTGAATATTCCGTTTTCTTTTATAATTTTTTTATTATTTGTTTTATTTGTCAATTCATAATTATATAATATTTTAAGACGCAACTCCAGCGGTTGGTCATTAGCATCTTTTTCTGTTATTGCAAATTCTAATTCTTCTATTTTACCGGTTAATATTAAATCTCCTGTTGAAGAATATGAAACAGGTTTATCAAAATTTGTAAATTCTGTTATTGAATGTTTTAATTTATTCGTAAAATCGTATTTATCTGTTTCTGTTTTATATCTGTCTGCAACACTAAACCAGTCTGCCGAGATGTTTATATTAATATTTCCTGATTTTATATGCTTATCATTTTGCGTTACATTTAAATGTTCATTAATTTTGTTAATAATTTTTTCGAAAGATAGTTTTGAAAATTTGTTTTGAAAATTCGGTTTTAAAAAATCTGAGTAGATTAGGATTTCTTTTAATTCAGACTGTGTTGAATAAGGTATTTTTAAAAGAAACTTTTTTAATTCCAATGAAAAATCAGAGGTTTTTTCGGTTTCTGCAAAATATACGATTGCAGTTAACCTGTCAAAATCTGAAATATTCGGTTGTTTGATAAGAGTACTGAATATTTCATTTTTTGAATCATTGCTAATGTCGCTGCCGATTAAAGTTTTATAATATTTTGAGAAAAATATTGGCGTATCAACAACATTATTATTATATGCATTATCCGCATAAATATAAAATTCTTGATAAATGAATATTAATATATTTAAAAAAATAATACGAAAATGATTCATAATTTTTTAT
>JAGOBX010000312.1 GCA_017999075.1 Candidatus Babelota bacterium
CTATAGATATAAGGAACGCAATAGTTGTAATTGCTGAATAAATCCATAATCGGCGCGAATTTAATTTTGATTTTATTATAAATTTTGTCGTCCATAATATAGTAATAATTATTGAAATCAGCAATGTAATTTTTTTTTGGATGATAGATATATTTAAAAGATTTGCTGAACGCGATTACATAACCTTCTTTATTTATAGGGATATTAGCAAATAACGATTTTAAATCAGATAATGCAATTTTTCCGGCTATTACTCCGTCTGCCTGCCCGCTGTCATTTCCACTTAAATAGAAAGGAATACTGAAATCAATAGAATAAATATTAAATATGTTATCATAATGGGGTTCAGTCCAGGTGCCTGTATCCTTTTTTATAGCAGAATTATACCATAAACAACTTGAGTCAGTATAATTCTGATAATTTTCATAAAGGATTTGTCCGTAATCAGAACCTTTTTTATTAAAGAAAGGAGCATATAATTTTTTATTTTTGAATCTATTTGGCTTGAATGCAATTCCAAACTGATAGAATCCTTGATTTTTTTTCAGCATATCCTTAAGTAATTGCAATATGCCGGAATCGCTTAATTGAATATTTTTTATATTCGCGGCTGTTTGGGTTATTAAATTTTCATGATATTTTATTCCGTTTCCAATAGTCTCTGCGGCTTTATTAGAAATAAAAGCTGCTTCGGCAAATGTGTTGTAATTGAATTTTTTTTTATACTGAAGAATAGAAATTCAATAAAATTATTAAAAATTATTTGGTGCCTACATATATAATTCAATTAAATTAAATGCTGTTTTGATAAACACATACGGTATCGTTATTTTTTAATTTTAAATATGAATAATTTTAGAATTAACCTCGCAAATTTCAGAATTCCGTGTAATAGCTTCTGATTTCTTTCCTATACTATACCTGAACAGCATTTTTTTTCAGTGATAAAAGCTTTTATTAACCCTGATATTTAGTAATATAAATAACAAAATCCAACTGCGAGTCATATATGTTTTTGAACTGAAAATGGAAATCCGGTAAATTTTATAAGGTGTTTTAAAAACAAAGATATTGATAATTAAGTGGATGCCCCGTAAGGATTTGAACCTTAACAAGCGGAGTCAGAGTGCAAACTGTATTTTTTTCTAAATCACTGATAAATCAGGAGTTAAATCGTTTTTCAAGTTAAATTTTCCGATTATTTTCCGATTATTGAATTCGGATAATTTAATAATTGCGTCTTTTTTCCTGTCTTCTTTTTTACCGATATAACGCATGGTTGTGTTAATATCTTTATGGTGTAATAATTCTTTAATGGTCTCAATGGGAATACCTATATCACTGCAATTAGTCGCAAAAGTGCGTTTCAAATCATAGAACCAGCCGTCAATACCTGTTTTTTCTTTAAACTTTTTCCAGTATCCGGTCCATGTATTTAAACTAATGGGAACAAATTTTCCGGTTTTATTTTTATAAACGAAAACATAATCAGGGTGCGTCTTTCTTTCTTTAATCATTTGTAACATTTCTTTAATCCTATCGTCGAAATAACAATACTCCGTTCTTTTTCCTTTAGCATTTTCATAGACCATTTTAACTTTATTCTCGGCAAAATTTATATCGTTCCATTGTATCAATCCGGTCGCGGTCGGGCGAGTTCCAACGCTCAACAGAAAGAATACAAATTCTTTAATAAAAGCCGGCATAAAATTAAAAATCTGTTCGATTTCTTCGTCTGAATAAACATTGTCCCGTCGGTTATCGACATCGAATTTATTCAAATACCGGAACGGCGATACAATTATTTTCTTCTGCCGGATTGCATCGTTACAAATTTTTTTAAGCAATGAAATATGCCTGTTTAATGTCGCTTCTTTCAATCCTCTTTTTTTTATCTTGTTAATGTAATCGTAGCCCTGTTCAAGCTCAAGTTTATCAAGATAAAATTCTCCTAAAATTGGTAAGATATCTTTATTGATTTTGTGTAAATCGTCTTCGTGCGAGCGCTTATAACGCTTCGAATAATTCTCATACCAATATAAAACCCAATCTTTAAACTGCAAGCTTTTTTCTACCGCTGGTTTGTTCTGCGCAGCAAGTTCAGCAAGTTTTAATTCTCTTGCTTTTGAAGCTGCAAGCTGTGATTCAAAACCTCCTTTTTGAATTTCTTTCCGACCTTGATAAATTCGGTATTCCCACTTCCCTTTATTATATCGGTCAGGAGAGACGCCTTTGTATCGGCGTTTCATATCAGTATTATTATAGCATATTTTTTTTGATACATCCATCGTTTTTTTTCCTTTAATAATTTTTAAAATTTTCAATGTATCGACGGACTGAATTTATATCAATTAGTATGAGTTTTTTTGAAACAGCATAACCTTTTATTAAATTTTTATAATACCAGCGTAAAACAGTTTTACGACAGATTCCAAGTCTGTCGGCTATTTCCGCCGGTTGAGCTGTTTGCGGTAATTTGGTTATGCTATTTGACTTTACTAATTCCATTGTCAGTTCATAAAAATAATACAAAATTTAACGATAATAAATAAATGGTATTTAACAAAAATTATAAATATCCAACCGCAATAATTTCAGCATTGCTTTGCAATATATCAGTAACAAAACAACTAATACACGATAGTCTGTTAATTCGCATATAATCGCAAACATCTTTGTCATGCTTTTCATTTATATTTGATAGTATTTTTTGACACGCAGCAGCATATTCAGCCTGCTGATATAATTCTATTCCTCCGTCACCAGAAACACGCATATTGTGTTTATTAGCATTAAACGCACTGTAGATAATATCTACATTAGTCCTGCGTTTTAGGTGTGCAATTATATTACTATTTGCAGAATCTGCTGAAACATTATCAAATAAACTAATCTTACCGTTTTCTGTAAAATTCTGAATACCAAATCTAACCTTTTTATTTATTATCTTATTTTGCATATCTTTTTCCAAAGCAACCATTGTTGATTTATAGTGTTGCATCACTATAGGTTGAATTTGTTTAATAGATAATCGGTATTCGATTATATCATACTGTAATACAATAAAATCGTGTGCCATAATAAAAACCCCCTAAAATTTTTGATAAAAAATATTCATTATGTTTAGAAAAATATTTAGCACGACATTCCTCAAGTCGAAACCTTACGCGCAATGCTAAATTCTATCCTCTAAAAAATTC
Organism: Candidatus Babelota bacterium; assembly: GCA_017999075.1. GTDB lineage: Bacteria > JAGOBX01 > JAGOBX01 > JAGOBX01 > JAGOBX01 > JAGOBX01. The sequence goes on from JAGOBX010000312.1 coordinate 3,201, forward strand.
TTTAAATAATAACGTAAATGTCTGTGTATTATAGCACCAGAATGCTTTCTTTCTGTAAAAAAATATGATAGGTTATATCGTATATTAAAACTATGTAAAGTTCCTAAAATAGCGTTTGCATTCATTTTTACGCTATAATTATTTGTGCAGATATCCTGATAGGCGTTTGGATTTTCAACAATCAGAATAGTATTACGTTTTTGTTTATTTAAGTTTGCTTCAAATTCTTCGCGTTCATACGAAAATTTAACTGCAAGGCTGTTTAAACTATTTTCCCGTATTACTGTAACATCTGTATCGAAGTACATATCCCTTTGAATGTTCTTTTCAACACAAGCATGTAAGCATACCGAGTACTGACCAAAATCCAACGCTGTAACTTTTGTGCGGATATTGTTTGTATTGAAATAGTCCAAAGTATGCTGACTTTTTTCTTTCTCGTCTATCAGTATTGTCATTTGCGACAATAACTCTTTAAGTTTTTTTTCTGTGTAATGTTGTTTCATTTTATACCCCCAAAAATAATTAAATATATTCACAGCATAAATACTAATTCACTAAATTCTTTAAATCTTTTAAGGACTATGGCACTGAAATAGTTTAAAATTTTTTTTCATAAGGTATTAATCTTCCTTCCGTATCAAAAGTTGCTTTTGCTTCTTTAATCCAGCGTTTCATCAATACATATTCTGTTTTAACTTTAACATCAGGACATACAATATTCATACTATCAATCATAATCTTACTTATTTTCTCTGCTTCTTCGCGATGGTTACAATTTTCAATCGGCAATTCAATAATAACTTCATCGTGAATGAATGCAACAACGCGGTATCCGCGCTTAATAAGTCGATACAAAGCAATTTTTGCACCGTCAGCGGCTAGTCCTTGAAACGGAGTATTACGCGAGGCGCAAAATGTAATATTTGAGCGTATGCGTCCAGTTAAAGTTTCCGCAGTCAGATTGCCTTCAAATAAAGCACGGGCTAATTTAGGACTACCAGTTTTTGTATAAATTTCGCCGGTAAATTTTTCTTTTCCTTCAAATTCAATCTCTTCAATTTTCGACCAAGCCCAATCTTTTTCTTCTTGTGTATATTCCCTTTCAGTGGTTTTGGTTTTATTAAGTCCTGATATAATTCCTTTCAAGGTATATACAGCATATTCATTATCTTTTTTTGTTTGAGTGTAATAATCAGATAAATCATATTTTTTCCGGAATTTTGTTATAAAATCATTTTCAAGATAATTCCGCATTTCAGGGAAATTTTTCAACCATTTTTCTTTCAAATCTTTTGCCTGCTGCTCTGTTAATATTATGCCGTATGTGTTTTTCGCAAATTGTATAAAACTTTTTATACCGAGACCGCCAGGAAACCCGAAGTTTGCAGATTTAGCAGTCTGTCTTTCTTCGGCAGTGATATCAGATATACTTTTATTATAAATCAAAGCGGCGAACCATATATGCAAGTCCTGACCACTGTTTATTATTTCAAGCATTTTTGAACTACCAAATTTTTTGAATATAATTAACGCAAGCGTTATAAGTTCAATCTGAGAATAATCGACTGCAAGCAATAAATATCCTTCAGTCGGAATAAATACTTCGCGTGGTCTGCCTTTTCGCGGCAAATTTTGAACATTAGGTTTTGAGCAAGATGTTCTGCCAGTTGCTACGATCAAAC
>JAGOBX010000313.1 GCA_017999075.1 Candidatus Babelota bacterium
TTAGGATTATTCATTTCAAGCAGTATTCTGACACCGCTGTCAATATGTAATGGCGCAGGATAATACAACTCAACATTTTCAGAATTCCATATTTTAGAGCTGCAAAAAACCCATTGCTGAGTCCTGAAATTATTGCCTTCAGCCAAAGAAGTCAAGGATAAAGCAGTTATTCCAAATTTTTTAATAAAATCATTTTGAAAGGTAATATTCCCAAAAAAATCTTCATGTTCTACAATAACAAGTATTGACCCTCCGCTTTTAATAAAATTTTCCAGAGCTGTAATTTCCGCCTGCCGGTATCTCCTGTTAACGGCTACACCAAGAACCAGTATTTTCCCTTTGCCTGAATAATTTTCAAGAAATTTTTCAAGGGGCAAAGAGTTGATTGAAACCGATGCTCCGATTTTTTTTAAACTTACAGTAAGCTGCGACATACCTGAATACCCTGTTTCAAAAGGCGAATACACTTGTTCCTGACTTTGATCAAATACTATATAAAACAAAGGCGCTATATGAGGAATGCTGATATCCGCATTATTTTTTTTATTCAAACCATTCTTATATTCAACAGTTTTGTCCAAATTGAAATCGCTGCAGCTCAATGTTAAAAAAAATGTATAAAATATAAAAAAAAATCTTAAAAATAAGCAGTTTTTCGAAAATGTAATTATTGTCACACTATTATTCATAAAAATTATTTATTCCTTGTTTTATAATTATTTTATTATACTATATAGTTCTGTTGTGTCAAAAAATAATTTTTTATCTTTAACATTAAACTTTTATAAATTATCAAATAATTAATAAAAAAATAAAATCGGGATTTTGTTATATATGTGCCTTGTTTCATATTCAAAAGTAAAAGATTATGATTCGTTAAAAAAAATAAAAAATTTTACCGGTACTCCTACTTGGGCATACGTTGCAATAACCGATAACTGCAATCATAATTGTCCCTGGTGTTATAATAAACATGACAATCCTAAAAAAGATATGTCAATAACTGATTTTAAAAAAATTTTGAAAAAATTTAAAAAAATCGGAATATACCAGATTACTTTAACAGGCGGTGAACCTCTTCTTCATCCGCAATTGAAAAACTTTATAAAAGCCGCTCAAAACTTCAATATACATATAGCAACAAACGGAGATAAAATAACTGTTGAATTAGCGGATTTTTTTGCGCGTAATAATATTTCTCAAATTCAATATAATTTTCAAGGTTCCAGATTTCATAATTCAATACATAAAAAAGGCGATGTTTCTTATTCAAGACTTATAGAATCCGTAAAAAACACTATGAAAGCAGGAATAACTTCGGTTGCAATGATAACAGTAGGAAAATATTTAATTCCTTATATTTCTGAAGTATTCAAAGAAGCAGCAGATTTAAATTTTAACAGAATAAGAGTATGGGAAACTGCAGGGAATAATCAGAATGACTGGGATGGAGAAAAAGAAATAAAAAGTATGTTCAAACTATGCGCAAAAGAAGCTAAAAAAGCAGGATTTATTCATACATTATCTTATGATCCTTTTGTTGAGGCTGATGTAAATATCCATTGCCCACAAATTAAAAATATGTTTATATCTGTAAATCCTAACTGTTCTGTATCAGCCTGTTGCGTAAAACAAAATCGAAATAATTTAATTGCTGATTTAAAAAAACTTCCAGCAAAAAAATTTTTGAATATATATTTAGAATACAACAGAAAACTTGTTTCTGAATACTGCGGCAAATGTTTTATCCGTTCAATAAACTAAAAAAAGATTATTTTAATTTGTAAACATTATGGAAACCAAATTTTATATAAAACCTGAAAAAGATATTTTGTTAAACGGCAGTTTTTCTTTAAGTGAAAACACGCAATCGATTTTAAAAAATGTTATTATTGAAAGAATAAAAATCGATACTGAAGAAAAATCAATGGAACTTGATTTAAAATCAAAAATTTTTCTAAATGAAATCGTACAGAAAGAAATTGTAAATTCAATTTTAGCAAAAGAATTAAATTTCACTTCCGTTAAATTGAATATAAATTCAGCAGAACAGGAATTGAATAAATCAGATATTGCCGGATATTTGAATCAAAATTGGCAAAGAATATTAACCTCCATAAAAACAAACCATCCTGCCGCGGGCGGAGCATTGTCTCACAACAGATACAGATATGACGATATTTCAAAAAAACTTATTATTGAACTAAAATCAGAAATTTCTATAAACATTGTTTTATCAAAAAAATGCGATATTATGATTGCCGACGCTATTAAAAAAGACACTGATAAAAACATATCTGTGTTTTTTGAAAAAAGGGATTTCACAAAAGAAATAGAAGCGTTTAAAATTCAAACCGAAGAATCAGTAAAAAATGAAATTAAACGTATTGAAAACGATGCTCTGGAAAATTCGCATATTATATTAGGCAAAGAAATTAAAAGTTCCGGAATAAAAAAAATTTCGGAGATTGACGGAGAGGAAAACAGAATAATCGTCGAAGGCTGTGTCCTGAATGTAGAAATACGTGAATACAAGTCATACGACAACAATCAACCTGGAATTTCAATTTTAACAAAATTCATTATAACAGATTATACTGATTCAATATTCTGCGTATACAGAGGCACGCGCGCGTTAAAAATAAAAAATAAAGACTGCGTAAGATTAGAAGGAAAATCAAGATTTGATAAAAGAACGAATGAACTTACAATTTTACCCAATTCAATAAATCTGATTGAACTTCCATTTAGAATGGACTCTTATCCAGGAGAAAAACATATTGAACTTCATCTGCATACAAATATGAGTAAAATGGACGCGCTTATAGACGTGGACGAACTAATCAAAACTTTAAAACGCTGGAATCATACTGCATGCGCCATAACCGATCACGGAATTGTTCATAATTTCCCTGAATTTTATGAAAAATGCAAAAAAAATAATATCAAGCATATATTCGGAGTGGAAGGTTATCTGGTAGATGCAGTATCAAACATTTTTTCTAATCATAACGATAAAATATTTTCTGCGGATTGTGAAAAAACTTTTATCAGCGTAATTTCAGAAAATTTATATTCTGATGATTTATTAGGAATTTCCGCTTTAAAATATACTAATGGAAAAACAAAACGGTTTGATTATTATCTTAAAAAAAAAATCAGCAAACTCGAAAAGCTGCTTGATAAAACAGAAGAACTCAATTTCATTGATTCAGAAGACAAATTAATTGATAAATTCTCAAAATTCTGTTCAGGTACTGTGTTGACAGGATTCGACATTAATATTCAAATTAAAATGCTGAACGATTTTTTTAATTTTAATTCAAAAGATCCTTTATTTGATTTAAGACAGATATGTCTCGTTAATATAAAAAAAGAAAATGATGAAAATGATAACAATGCCGAAAATAATAAATTATCTTGTTCTGATATTTTAACTCAATCTTTAAATTATTTTAAAGTTGATTATTCTATCCAGTTTCCTGATTCAAAAAAAGAATTTCATCCGTGTTTAAGCAAATCTTATGATGAAAGTTCAATCAACAAAAATTTATTATACAATAACATAGACCCTGAAATTTTAAAAAAACTTTTTGACAATATATCATCGGAATATAAAAAAAATAATGATTTCGTCAATATGAACGATTTTAATTCATTACATCAGACTCCAGAATCAATAATGAAAACCAAAGGAGCGAATCACATAATCATACTAGTAAAAAATCAAACAGGATTAAAGAATTTATACAAGCTTGTATCTCTAGCTCATTTAAATTATTCTCATTATACTCCGAAAATACCAAGGCAAAAACTAATAGAATTAAGAACCGGCCTTATTTTAGGAGGGGCGTGCGAACAAGGAGAAATTTTCAATTCAATCTTGAAAAAAAAATCAAAAAGCAGAACAACAGAAATACTGCGTTTTTATGATTATGCAGAATTAATGCCTGTAGAAAATAATAAATTTTTAAAAACTTTCAATATTTCAGGGATTGAATCGGAAGACGATATAAGAAATTTAAATAAAACATTGTTTGAATTATGCAAACAAACCGATAAAATTGTTGTTGCGACCTGCGATGCTCATTTTCTGAATCCGGAAGAAGGAATTTTCAGAATGGCTATTCAGCATTATATAGGTATGAAAGAAAAACGTGATATAACAAATCTATGTTTCAAAACAACAGACGAATTACTCAACGAATTTAATTATTTAGGAGATGCATCAGCAAAAGAAATAGTAATTGATAATCCAAAAAAAATTTCCGGGATGATTGATGAAGTAAAACCTGTGCCTGACGGTTTTTATCCTCCGCAAATTGAAAATGCCGATAAAATATTATCCGATACGGTTTATAAAAAAGCTTACAATATTTACGGCAATCCTCTGCCTGAAATTGTAAATCAAAGATTAGAAAAAGAATTAACTGCAATCATAAAAAATCAGTTTTCAAATTTGTATATACTTGCTCATAAAATAGTAAAAAAATCGAATGATGACGGAATAATAGTCGGGTCAAGAGGATCAGTAGGTTCTTCTTTCGTAGCTTTTCTTGCCGGAATCACTGATGTTAATTCTCTGCCTCCGCACTACGTATGTCCTAAATGCAGAAAATCCGAGTTTGATGTTCCTAAAGAATTTCTTGTAGGAGTAGATCTTCCTGATAAAATCTGTTCAGAATGTTCTGTAAAAATGATTAAAGACGGTTATGATATATTCTTTGAAGTTTTTCTCGGATTCAAAGGAGAAAAGGTTCCTGATATTGATTTAAATTTTCCCGGATATTACCAGCCGGTAATTCATAAATATGTGGAAGAACTTTTCGGCAAAGAAAACGTTTTCAGAGCCGGAACTATAAGTAC
>JAGOBX010000314.1 GCA_017999075.1 Candidatus Babelota bacterium
GTGAGTGATCTCATTTATTGAGAAGTTTTCTCTTAATAATAACGAAAATTGATGTTTTTTCATTTGTAAAAAGAACCTCTTCCTTTGTAAGAAGATTTCTTGTTAAAATTATAGCTAAAGCTGCAACATTCATGCACGGAAAAGCTCTTAGAAAAATCGGAGCTCACAAAATAGTGTATCCTGAAATTGATATGGGCGAACGAGTTGCAAAAAGTATAATATCCCTGAATGTTTATGAACAAATTGAACTTGTACAGGGATATGCTCTGGTAGAATTACTTATACCAAAACATTATGTACAGAAAAAAATAAAAGATACCAATATACGGACAAAATTTAATTTGAATATAGTAGCTGTTTTACAAAATTACATAGAAACGGATAAATCAAAAATGAAAGCGCTTGTTCCTCAAGCAGACTATGAATTTCGTGAAGATGATGTAATAATCGTATTCGGAGAAGAAAAAAATATAGAAAAATTTAAAAAATAATTTTCGAATCAAACCTAAAAAGTATTCGAATAACTAACTTAAAATTGTATTTTCCGGGGGTTTTAATTTATGACTTATTATATTCCTTATGTTATTGAACAAACAGCACAGGGAGAACGTTCTTACGATATTTATTCCAGAATGCTGAAAGACAGGATAATATTTTTGGGGAGAGAAATAGATTACAATTATGCCAATGTTATAATCGCGCAATTGTTATTTCTCGAATCAGAAGATCCTGACAAAGATATTCATATATATATAAACAGTCCCGGGGGTTCTGTAGTGGACGGACTTGCAATATATGATACTATGCAATATATCAAACCTGATATTTCCACGATTTGTATAGGCCAGGCGGCAAGTATGGGAGCAATACTGCTTTCAGCAGGTTCCAAAGGAAAACGATTTGCTCTACCTAACTCAAGAATAATGATTCATCAACCTCTTGGAGGCGCATACGGTCAGGCAGCAGATATAGAAATACAAACAAAAGAAATGTTAAGATTAAAAAAACTTTTATCTGACGTTATGTGTAAATCCACAGGAAAACAGCATGATGAAATAATAAAAGATACAGACAGAGATAATTATATGACTCCTGAACAGGCAAAAGAATATGGAATTATTGATTCTGTAATGGAAAAAAGAACGATTCAAAAATAAATTATAAACATTAAAGATAATATAAAATGAGCGTTCCAAATATCAAAATAAAAGCTGAATTTGTAAAACCGGTATTTGATTTTAATCAATTGCCTAAAACAGGATTTTCAGAAATCGTATTTTCAGGAAAATCAAATGTCGGAAAATCTTCGGTAATAAATGAACTGGTTAATCAAAAAAAACTTGCTAAAACAAGTTCTACTCCAGGCAGAACTCAAAGTATAAACTATTTTCTTATAAACAACAAATTTTATTTTGTTGATTTGCCTGGTTATGGATTTGCCAAAGTCCCTGTTGCAATAAAAAAAAAATGGGATTCCCTGCTTGATAAATTTTTAAATTCCGGCGAAAACATTAAACTGATTGTTCAATTGATTGATTCAAGAAATATTCCTGGTGAAAATGACATTATTATGATTGAATGGTTAAAAAAATTAAATAAAAATTTCATTATAGTATTAACTAAATGCGATAAAATCGGAAAAACTGTTCGTAATAAACAATTAAAATTATTCTCAAAACTTTTCGAACTTTCATCAGAAAAATTTATAATGTTTTCAATAAAAGAAAAAATCGGCACAAAAGAGTTGTGGAAAGAGATAAACAAAGTTATTTGATATTGAATTTTATATGAGTTTCAAAAATTTCAATTTTATCACGCAATAACCAAGGGGGCATTTATTTTATGGTAGGCGATTTATCCATAAGGTTAAAAATCATAAAAGCTGACTTGAAAAAATTAGAATCTCAGGTTCAGCATTTAAATGATTTATCCGGGACATATGATGAATGGAAAGAAATTTTAAAATTATCAAGGCATATTGAAGCATTATCAATTTCCAGAATGGCAGTAATAAAATATGCCCAGGCTACAGGAAAATAAAATTAATAAAACATTTTTTTAATAATTATTTTTAATATTTTTTTACCATGGTAGATTTAACTTCATCAGTTATACCGCCTCACAATAATGAAGCGGAACAATCTTTAATAGCAGCAATATTGTTTAATCCGGAATGTATGCCTGCTGTACGTGACGTTTTAAAAAGCGATATATATTTTTATGATAACCGTCATAGAAACATATATTCATCAATATTAGCCCTTTATGAAAACAATGAACCTGTAGATGCAGTAACTTTAATCAATCAGCTCCGAAAAGATAAAAAATTAGAACAATCCGGAGGACCTGTATATATTTCAGAAATCATTGATAAAGTAACTGCTTATAGTAACGCTCAATATTATGCCAATATAATAAAAGAAAAATTCATATTAAGAATTCTGATAACTAAATCTTCCACTATTTTACAAGAATGTTATGATGACTCGAAGCCGGTAGCTACAATAGTTCAGGAAGCGGAACAGAATATTTTTGAAATAAGCGAAGAATCTATTACAGCAGGGTTCAAGCATATTGGAGCTATAGTGCCGGATATTTTAAAAAATATCGAAACATTATATAATAATAAAGAACGAATTCCCGGAGTTCCTTCAGGTTATAAAAAACTTGATCTAATCACATCAGGATTTCAAAAATCAGATTTGATAATAATTGCTGCGCGTCCTTCAATGGGGAAAACAAGTTTAGCTCTTAACATTGCTTACAATGCAGCTCATAAATTTAAAATTCCTGCCGCAATATTCAGTTTGGAAATGAGTTCAGAACAGTTGGTATCCCGTTTTATTTCACTCTCTGCAAAAGTTCCTCAAGAAAAACTAAGAAGCGGTTTTTTAGACGACAGTGATTGGACTCGTGTAATAACAGCTGCAGAACTGCTTTATGAAACTCCGATTTATATAGATAATACTTACGGAATAGATCCTGTTTCAATAATGAGTAAAATACGCAGGCTGAAAACAGAATCAAATCTTGGCTTGGTAATTATTGATTACTTACAAATGATGAAAATGAAATCAGGAAAAACCGAAAACAGACAGCAGGAAGTATCAGAAATATCCCGCGCTTTAAAAGGAATTGCACGAGAAATGAATGTTCCTGTAATAGTTCTTTCTCAATTAAGCAGGCAACTTGAATCAAGAACAGATAAAAGACCTCAACTGGCTGATCTTCGTGAATCAGGAGCCATTGAACAGGATGCAGATTTAGTACTGTTTGTTTATCGTGACGAAAAATATAATCCTGATTCAGAATTCAAGGGAATTGCGGAAATAAATATTGGAAAACACAGAAATGGTCCTCTCGGAAAAATTCTGCTGACATTTCTTGATAAGTTTATGAGTTTTGAAAATTATGAAGATGAGAGTTTTGATGAAGAATATTAATCTTGTTTTAATAATAAAATTTAAAATAAATAATTCTAAAAATTATGATAAGTAAATTAAAAGAATTCATTGAAAATACGGGAGAATTAAGTCTGCTAACATTGAAAGCGATCAAATTAATTTTTGTTCGGCCATTCAGATTTAAAATTATTATTGATCAAATGATGATGCTGGGAATCAAATCAATTCCAATAGTTTTAGTTACAGGATTTTTTTCAGGAATGGTTATGGCATATCAGGTTACAATGCAGTTGCGAAAATTCGGCGCTGAAATATATGTTGGCGGCATAACTTCATTGGCTTTAGCCCGTGAACTTGCTCCTGTTTTCACAGCGTTAATGGTAGCAGGGAGAGTGAGTTCCGGCATAACAGCTGAACTTGGAAGTATGCGTGCAACTGAACAAATAGATGCGCTTGAAACACTTGCAATCAATCCTATTCATTATTTAATTTCTCCCAGACTGGTGGCTACATTTATCATGATGCCTGTATTAACTTTTTTTGCAGATATAGTAGGATTTTTCGGAGCATATCTTGTAAGCGTTATAAAAATGAATATAAATGGCGCGTTGTTTATTGACAGAACATTATATATTGTTGAAGCATCAGATGTATTATCCGGGATATCAAAATCATTCTTTTTTGCTGTAATAATAGCAATGGTGGGATGTTATTGCGGCTTCACATCAAAAGGCGGAGCTGCCGGCGTCGGCAAAAGTACTTTAATATCAGTTGTTACAAGTTGTATATTAATATTTATTGTTGACTATTTATTAACTGCAATATTTTACAGTCTATAATATTATACTATAAATTTTAAAAACATATTTATATTTTAACAATAAAACTTATATCATTTTCAATTTGAAATGGTCGAATATGCCGGGAGGAAATCATGAATTTTCTAAAAAAAAGAAAAAATCCAACTCTGAAAAAAAAATATTTTTCATTCTTAACAACAATTGTTTTTTTTATTTTTTTATATTCCGAATCAAGTTTTTGCAAAACTCTTGAAGAGATAAAAAAATCAGGTATATTGTCAGCAGGTTTTTTCCGCGAAAAAACAAGTTTTAACATTGATCCTAAAACAGGAAAAAAATCAGGTTTTGATTACGAACTCGCAGAAGCTTTAGCCAATTATTTAAACGTTAAATTAAATATCGTTGAACTTGAATGGAACCAAATTTTTGCCAAAGATGAAAACGCAACTGAAATTGAAAAAAACAAGATTTACGATCCGTATATTTTTGCAGCAGACAAAGTAGATATAGTAATGCAGGAAATAACAAAACTTGAATGGCGCGATAAAATATTAAATCTTGTTCCTGTTGTAAAAAGCAAACAAATATTATTCGGAACTAAAGTAAACAGACAGGCAAATAAAATATCAGATTTATCAAAAAGCAAAATATACATAAGAAC
>JAGOBX010000315.1 GCA_017999075.1 Candidatus Babelota bacterium
GAAGGAACTCCTTTAATATAGTTTACAGGACGCACACAAGCAAATAAGTCAAGTTTTTGCCTTAGAGTAACATTCAATGATCTGAATCCGCCGCCGACAGGAGTTGTTAACGGTCCTTTTAAAGCAATGTAAAAATCTTTTATTGCTTCGAGCGTATCTTCAGGCAGTAGTTCTCCGTATTTTTCTTGGGCAAGTTCTCCGGCAAAAATTTCAAACCATACAATTTTTTTCGAATTCCCGAAAACTTTTTTAACACAGGCATCAACAACTTTTTTTGTAGCTTTCATTATATCGGGGCCGATTCCATCTCCGGTTATATATGGAATTAAAGGATTGTCAGGAATAGCCAACTTACCGTTTACAATAGTAATTTTATTTCCTTCTTTAGGAATATCTAATTTTTTATATTGAGTCATAACCATCCAAGCTCCTTAGAAATTATAAGTAAATCAAAATAAAATAAATTTTTATTTTATTTTTTCAAAGAATTCAGCTGCTTTTTTGTAATAATCGGAGTTTTTTTCTGAAATAAGCAATACGCGCTTAAAACTGTCTTTGGCTTCTTCTTTTAATCCAAGCTTGTATAACGATAAACCGTTGTATATTAAAGAATCCAAATCTTTATTGTTTATGGCTATAAGTTTTTCAAAATATTCATTTGCATCCGAATAATTTTTCATATAATAAGATATAACTCCGGAATTAAACAGCGCATCTTCGCCCTTTTCATTTATTTTAAGTGCTTCCTTGAAATATTGCAGCGCTATTCTATAATATTTGTCAGCGTAAGCATGTTCGCCATTTTTAAGAAGTTCTTCATATTTTTTTAAATCAACATTTTTTTCGGCAATTTCAGTTGCACTTGAAGAAGACTGCTGATTTATTTGTATATCTGCTGCAGGTTTTATTTCATTTTCTTTTTTTGATATATAGGAATTTTGATTTGATTTTTCATTAACAATTTTTTTTTCGATATCCTGAGAATTTAATTTTGTTCCGCAAACAGTGCAGAATTTTATTTTTTGATCAATAAACTTTTTTCCGCATTTCGAACATTCTGCCGAATAACTTTTTTTCTCTTGAACTGCTGTATTTTTTTCAGCAGGTTTTATAAAAATTATTTCTTTTTTTGGCTCTGGCTGTTCGCCTAATGAAAGACCGCAGAAAACGCAGTATTTTGCTGTATCAGGATTTTTATGACCGTTATGGCAAACTTTGAATTTTGCAGAATCTGCATTTATATCTGTCAGCGCCAAACTTAATAAAACAGCGCTCAAGATGAATAACACAAAAATTTTTTTTAACATAACACACTGACCTCCTTAATTTAGAGAAAACAAAAAAAATTTAGTAAAAAGTATAATATTTAATACAAAAAAATCAACATTATTTAAATTTTATCTTAATTAATTCCCATATTATTTCCCAGAATATCATAAGGACTATGAGCAGTTCGAGAAAATTAGCGCGGCTATGCTGGAACATATTTGACAGTGTTTGCGCACTGTCAAGTCCGTAATCAAGTTTAGAAGAAATGCTTTTATATCTTCTATTAAGTTCAAAATGTCTTGATATGATTTCGTATAATTCATCGCAGGCTATGTTTTCCCAGGCTGTATATGGTTTGTCGAGGATCATAAGGTCTGACATGATAGTATGCCTTATTTTTAAAATCATTATGGTTTTGTCGAATAATTTGTTTGCAAGTACAGGCAGTAATGTTTTATATTTTTTGAACCAACTCATAGTTTTTTCTACTTCGTCTTCAAGATCCTCTGAAAGTTTATCGAATCTTTCAAGAGATACGCTTTGAGCTAAAGCGAATGAAATTATTTTTAAAAAATTAGGATTATAATTAGATTTGTTGAAATAAATTATTTCAGAATATTGATCAAAATAAAATTCTTCATCATTCCAGTTTTTTATATCTATCGGAGGATTTTCAACTATTTCACAATTAATAGCGTCAGTTCTGTTAAAATTATTTTTTTTTTTCAGCCCTTTTTCTAATTCTAAAAAAAAATCAAAGGATTCTTTTTCAGAATGTCCGAAAAACACAACTGCGCCGAATCTGTAAATATGGATATTTTTTTCCACGAAATTTAATATAAGAGGTTCTTCCCATCTTGTAATTTGAGGAATGGAAAAATATGAGCTTAACAAACTAAAATCAATATTTTCAGTCATATCGTAAGCGCGTATTTTCATAAGTTTATATAACCGCCTTAAAAAAATATATATTATAAAATTATATCAATATAAATACAAAAAGCAAGATTCTGTATTTTTTTAATATTGAATCAGATTAAAAAATACAAAAATTAAAAAAACGGCAATTCAGGCTGCTCCGGCAGCGCAGGTTTTAACCTGAATTTTTTCATCATATATAGGGCGTTTTCAACAGCATACCCGTTTTTCGGATTATTGAAAATAATATATACATCATTCACGCTGTTTAAAATTTTTATATTTATATTATTGAACCACGCTGATAATTCTTTATGAGAATATGAATAATCGGTTTGATCTTCCGGATAGGTGGGTTGCCACCAATTGGTTTCATTTCTGCCGTGCATTCTTATATATGAAACGTTTGAAGTAATAAGATAATTATTACTTCCTATCATATTTTGAAATTTAGGAACATCTCTAAGGCATAAAGAAATTTTATTTTGAGATGCAAATTCTATTATATCAGGCGACATCCAGCTGTCATGCTGAAATTCCAGACATTTTTTTAAATCAATAAAACATGCAGATAATATTTTAACTTTTTCAAAATTTGATTGGGAATACCTGAAAGAAAATGGAAATTCCATTAAAATCGGGCCGAACCAGATTTGATTTGAAATTTCGGCTAAGTTTTTTGAAACTATTTTAGCAATGTTAATATTGTCTGAAATATTAGATTTATTAATATTTAGATGTGTTATTTCTTTATTAAGTTTGATTCCTATTTTAAGTTTATTTTCAGACTGTTCTGCTAAATCAGATAAGTTTAATGAAATTGATTTTACATCAGTGAGTAATTCAGTTTCGATGTAATTGAAATATTTCGAATAATGCGCCAACCATTTGTTTTGCTGCATATTTTTCGGATAAAAAACCGATTGCCAATCTTTGAATTTATATCCGGATGCGCCGATATATATCATTGCGCTGTTTCACCTGATTTGGTTTTTATATTATTTTTTATAAAAACGGATTAAATTTTTTATTTATTTTTATATTTTAAAATTGTTTTATGATAAATTACAGGATTTGCAGTTTTAAGTAAATACGCCATTTGTGCTGATTTTTCCAGAGTAGTGGTCCATAAAAAAGATTCTTCAAGGTTTTCGCCTATGGCAAATGATCCGTGATATTTTAAAACTGCGATTTTTCCGTGCTGAATTAATAATCCGGGAATCCGTTCTGCTACTTCTTCAGAACCTATTGTTTTTACTGTCTCAAAAACAGGAACAGATTTTAAAAAAAAATTTCCTTCGGAATCCACAGGGATTATTTCTTTTTCAAGAATTGACATTATTATAGTGTAAGGAGGATGAGCGTGTATTATAGCTTTGGCCTTCGTGTTTCTATAAATATTCCGGTGAACTATTATTTCACGCGACGCAATTCCTGTGTTTTGAGAATCATTTATGTCTGCTGAAACAACATCCCCCTCCTGAATATCACCCAACATGCATCCTGTTCTTGATATAAATAATTTATCTCCGCTTCTTATACTTATATTTCCGCTGTGAGATGCGTTTAATCCCGTTAAAAACAGATCCCTGCCGAATTTTTTAAATAATGACAACATAATTTTTTATTTATAAATTATCTCTATCTGATTTAGCAACTTTTGTAAGAAAATCAGGTTCCCCGAAATTATATTTTATTTTAAGTTTTTTCTTTTCTGATTTAAACCATTCATCAACAATATTCCGAGCTTTCATAATAAGAATTTTTTTGTATGATGACGGATATTCTTCTTTAAAATCGTACAAATCAGGCATTTTGTATTCAAGAACTTTAACTATATGTATTCCAAGTTTTGATTTTATCGGCTCGCTTATTTCATTAGGTTTCAAAATAAATATAGAATCACTGAAATCTTTATCTGTGAAAAGTCCGCTTCCTGTATAGGATACTGGAATTTCCTTTATAAGACTTAATGAAGTATCTTCAAGCATGCTTGTTTTTGAAAATTCAGCTCTCGGCACATATCCTACTATACCTTGTGTGTCGCGTGAATTGGATGTGGAATATTTTTTTACATACTGGACAAAATTCGAATTATCGGATAGAATTTCCTGTTTTATTTTTTTTGCGTTTTCTAAAGTTTTAGTGATTTCAGTATCAGTAGTTAATTTTTGTTTAATTGAAAGCGCTTTTTCAGCAAGCGAGTAATATTCAGTATCTCCTATGTCGGTAACCTGAATTATCTGCCATCCTTTTTCTGTTCTAATCACATCTGAAATTTCTTGCTTTTTCAGATTGAACACTGTTTCAATGAATTTTTCGGTTACTTCTTCATTATCAGACAAATCTTCTTTAGTGACCCATCCAATATCTCCGCCTTTATAAACTTTTAATCCGCCTTTTTTGTTGTCTTCTTTTACTATTTTATATGGTTCATCTGAATATAAATTTGCAACTTCATCAAATTTTTCTCCATTTCTTAATTTGTCAAAAATATTATTGATTTTTATTTTCGATAAACTTCCTGATGTATCGTCAGTTAAATCTGTATCACTTATAATAATATGCCTAACAAAACGTTTTTCAGGTTTTATATAAGATTCTTTATTTTCATTATAATATTTTTCGGCTGTAGGAGTGTCAATAAGTAAAGACGGATTTAAAAATATTTGCTGA
>JAGOBX010000316.1 GCA_017999075.1 Candidatus Babelota bacterium
TCTGTCAATTTGATCTGGAGTAATAAAAATTTTTAATGATAAAATTTTTATTATATATTTTAATAAAAACAAAAGAAATTTCGGAATTGGGATAAACATAATTTTTCTTTTATTTATTGAAGAAATGCATTTTAATAATTCATAATATGTATATCCTTCATTTCCGTTTATTGTGATTATTTCATTACTTTTCCGTGTGATAAAAATTGATTCATACATTATATTTACAACATCGTCTATATGTATAGGATAAATTTTATATTTCATATTTGCCGGATAAAATATAATGCTTTTAGCAAGAGCGTCAGATATTAGTTTCCCTATACCTTCTTTTTTTTCTGTCCCAAAAATCTCAGATGGTCTGAATATCAGCCATCTATTAAGATTTTTCCGAATATATTCTTCAGCTAAAAATTTTGAAAAACCGTATGCTCCGCTTTTTTTTCCGGCAGTTCTTGAACTTATAAAAACAAACATACATTTCCGATTTTTTTGTTTAAGAAAATTAATTATTGATATAGTGCTATTAAGATTAACTTTAAAATATTCATTTTCATCACGCGAATGGGTAACTGCAGCGCCATGAATTATCATATCCATATCGTCAGTTATTATTTTTTCAGCAGTATCAGGATCACAAATATCTCCTTTTATTATTTTAATTTTTTCAGAAGATATTTTTTCAGGGAAACGGGTAACTCCTGTTATATCGCAAGTTTTAGCATCAATCAATTTCACTAATCTTTGCAGTAATTCTGAAGTTATTCCGGTAATAAGTATTTTCATAAAACATATAATTATATAATTTTCAATTTATTAAATTATAAATTATAAAAAGAAAATGTAAATATAAAATATTTTAAAGATTTTTATTATTCTATCATTATACCATTATCCTGACTTCATATAGAAAAAATATTGTATTTATTCAAAAAACAACATAAAAATTTCATAAAAATATTATTTTATCTTGAATTTTAAAATAAATTCAAGTATGCTTATTTCTATATTTTCTGGAACTTTTTGTAAAATTTTTACTCAAATTATTCAGTATCAAACCGGACCATAAAAAAACTATATAAGCATTGAGTTCGGATTTATCAACAATAACGTATTTGTTGATTATTTTTTAAAAACTGAATTTTCAAGAAAATATACTTGATAATAAAAAATCTGAAATTTAATTACTCTGATTTAACAGGAAGTGATAAAACTTATGGCACAAAAATTTTTTTTAATATTATGTTTTATATTTTTATTATTCGTTTCGGTTTCAGCGGCGAATATCGACAATGAACTTATGGTTATACAGACAATGGTTCAAAACGGTATGTATGACATAGCTGCAGCAGAACTCGAACCGCTAATAAAAAATAACGAAGGAAATCAAAGTTTAGAACTTGCTTATTTCCTTTTAGGCGAATCATATTTTTTTCTTGATAAAATCAATGATGCTGAATTTCAATATAAAATGATTTATGACAATTTCAAAAAAAGTGCACTAATGGATAAAGTTATATATCGTCTCGGAACAATAAATATTAATTTGAAAAAATTCACTGAATCAAAAAAGTATTTCGATGAATTCATTAAAATATACCCGTCTTCCGAACTTGCAGCCGAATCAAAATTTTATTTAGGTGTATGCAACGAACAACTTGGTAATTATAAAGAAGCTGTTAATTTTTACAATTTAACTTTAGAAAAAGGATACCTCGATAAATTTTATCAGCAGGCAAGCTATTCAGCAGGATGGTGTTATTTCAAACTCAACGATTTTGAAAATGCCGTTAAGCATTTAAAAAATGTAAAACCTGAAAATGAATTCATAGATGTATATTATTACCTTGCTAAAAGTTACGAAAAACTCAACGATACTGAAAAAGCAATGAAACATTATGAAAAAATCCCTGAATCGTCAGAAATTTTCAAACCAGCATATTATGCGAAAGGATGGTTGCTTTTTGATACAGGAAAAAAAAATGAAGCTGCTGAAATATTTGAAGAATATATTAAAAAATTTCCCGAAGATAAACTTGCACCTGAAGCTATGCTAACTGCTGCAAATATTTACTATGAACTCGAATATTTTGACAAATCACTTGCTTTATTTAATTCTTATTACGAAAAATATTCCGAGATGAAAGATATAGAAAAATTGAATCTTATAAAATCTTTATATTTTTCAGGTTATTTATGCATACGCCAATACGAAAAAAACAAATCAAAACAATTGCTGATTGACGCCGAAAAAAAATTTATTCTCATCACAACAAACTTTGATAATAAGGAATTCACTGGAAAATCTTATTTTAGGCTCGGACAGATTTACGGGTATCTCGAAGATAATTCGAAATCTGCCGAAAATTATAAAAACGTCATAGAAAAATATCCTGACAATGAATTTGCCGAACAATCCGCGTATGAAGCAGCCAAACAGTATTATCTGATTAAGAATTATGAAAGCACTGTAAAATATTTGAAATTGTTTAAGGAAAAATTTAAAACAAGTTCTCTGATCAGCGATGTTAACTTTTCGCTTGCCGAAACATATTACCTGATGAAAGACTGGCCAAATTCAATTTCAGCATATACAGAACTGCTAAATGACAAAACAATAGATAAAACAAGAAAAGAATACGGATATTTCATAAATGAACTTGCGTATTACAAACTCGGATGGTCATACAACAATATCCAAAAATTTGAAGACGCAATAAAATATTTCGATTTATTAATAACTCAGTATCCTGAAAGCGGCCTTAAAATAGACGCTGTAAATCAAACTGGAAAAATTTACTATGATAAAGGAGAAATAGAAAAGTCAAAAAAATATTTTTCGCTAATAGAAAAAAACGGAGGGGCAGCAGACGCTAATTCCAAAGCTAATTTAGCCTATATAACATTTGTGAAAGCAGAAAAAGATTTAGAATCTAAAAACTATGAATCGGCAATTTCAAATTATAACGAATCTTTAAAATTATATACCGAACTTGAAGATACAAAAATGATAACTCCATTATTATTAAAAATAGGAGACATATATTATTCTCAAAAAAAATACGATGAAATGGAAAATTTTTATAACGGAATTTTAAAAAATTACAGCAATCAACCTGATGTTTTTCTTGTATTCCAAAATCTCGGATGGTCAAATTTTGAAAATAAAAAATTTGATAAATCAATAGAATATATGAAATTATTTTTAACGGGTTCAAATAAAAATAAAGGAATAACTTCAGCCGAATTAATCGAAGAGGCAATGTATATTGTGATTAAAAGTTATCAAAATTTAAAAAATGATACTGAAGCTCTTAAGGAAATCAATAATTATCTGAACAGCAATTCAAATTTATCCTCAAAATATTATTCATTGGTTTTTTATAACAAAACATTAATCGAACGCATTTTATCTAAGTTCGATGATTCTATAAAATCAGGAGAATGGTTTATTCAAAATTTTCCAGCAGACGAATTTTATTTTTCAGTGTTATATAACTTAATGGAGCTGTATTCGGAAACCAAACAGAATGAAAAATTCATAGAATCAGCTAAAAAAATAATTGAACAGGATTCAGATAAAATCAGAGTAGCGAATGTCAAATTTATGCTTATAAAATTTTATGTTGAAACCAATAATTTCGACGAATCAATTAAATGGACGGAAAATTTAATCGAAAAACATCCGGAATTCAAATATATGGATGAAGTATTATTCATATCAGCTAAAATTCATGAAACAAAAAAAACATATGATAATGCCATAAAATATTTAAACCGAATATTATCCAACTACAAAACGAGTGACAGATACGAAGAGTCTCTTTACAGTTATGCCCAAATGAATTTCATACAAAAAAAATCAGACGAATCTGAAATATACTATAAAAAATTCATTTCAGAATTCCCGAAAAGCAGGTTTATAATTGGTGCCATCCTTGATTATTCGGACATTTTAGTGGCAAAAAACGATTTAAAAACTGCAGAAGAAATACTTGCTAAATTGAATAATAATTATGAAATAACTGACGGATTGGTATCAATCGAAGCTATGTATAAATTAGGATTAGTATATTTCAAGCTTAATAAATCAGAACCTGCAATTGATATACTCACACGGGCAACCATTGAATATGATAATTTAATTAAATCCCAAAAAATACAGGACAATGATATTTCGGCAAAAATATGTATTTTAAAAGGCGATGTTTATACAACTCAAAAAAATTATCCTAAAGCAATTTTCGAATATCAACGTGTTGTTGCTGTTTATCCATTTAAAGGATACATTGATTCAGCTCAATATAAAACTGCTGAAGCATATATTAAATTCGGAAAAAAAAACATCGCTGATATTCTCTTGAACAAAATATTGACTGAATTTCCTGATACTCCATTAAAACCTGAAATACATAAATTGCTTGAATTAAAATAAAAGTTATCTTAAAAAAAATTTTAAATATCAATAAACCGGAGAACTTATTATGAATTTTTTTAATAATTTAGTTTCATCTATTACTAATTTTATGGTGAAAGGCGGTCCTGTAATGATTCCGATTTTCGGACTATCCATTATAGGATTGGCAATAATAATAGAACGCTCAATAATTATAAAAAGAAAAAAAGGCGATCTGAAAAATTTAATATTGAAAATAAAACCTCTTATTGAAGAAAAAAAAATTAATGAAGCTATCGAATTATGCAAATCCGAAAAAACTTCTATATCCCGCGTTGCAGCGGCAATCCTTGAAAATTACGATAATACCCGCGATAAACTTGAAATTGTAGCAGATGAAATAATAATTTCCGAGATTCCAAAACTGGAACGTCATATCGGATTTTTAGGCATTATTGCAA
>JAGOBX010000317.1 GCA_017999075.1 Candidatus Babelota bacterium
TGTCTGATGATATTGAAGACTGGCTTGTGAAATTCACGCGTCCTGCTCCTGAATCAATGTAAACCAGTATGTTTTGAGTGTCTATTCCTGAAGTGCTGTCTGAATACCTGACTGAAACTGCCGGAATTGAATCCATAGTTGAGGTGAATGCAGTATATGAAAGTATTGACGGCGGCGCCGAATCGAATGTTCTTGTTATAACTTGTGATGAATCTGAAATATTACCGATTGTATCCTGAGAAATAAAATAAAAATTAAAAATTCCTTGAGAAGGGTATTGAAAATAAACATTTACTGTAGTATCCGCTGTATTAGAACTTGTTTCATATAAAATATTATTGACATATAAAAATAATGTGTCGGTTAAATTTTGTTTAATAACGGTAAATGTGTTTGCTAAGACATTAGTGCAAATGTTATTTGTAACGTTCCATAAAATTGGTTTTGGCAGTTCATAGCTGATTATAACTGTAAGAGTATCGTAATTGTCAATTTGGTTGATTCCGATTTGACTCATAGTAGTTTTTCGTGGTTCTGTAATGTTCCATGAAATTGAAGTGTTACCTGAATTTATTACTGGAGAACATGTGATACTTGCAATTTTTACGTCAAAATTAGATAAAGAGGATTCCATTAAAGGATAAGACTTTATAAAAATTGAAATGTTTATGTATCCTGAATCATTATAATAATTAAGTTTGTTGAGATTGAATGTTATGTCCATACCATTTGAATCTATAAAATGAGCGTTTGGATTTGAAATTGAAGATATTATTGAAGTATTTGATGCAACTGATAAAATATTTAGATAAGTCGAATCAAAATTTAAATAAAGTCCAATAGCATTGCAGCTGTCATTTGAAATAATATTTTTTGCGTATATATCAAAGCAGAATGTATCAAGGTTATTTACATAAACAAAATTCGAGTCAGGATTTAATGACGCTTTCAAATATACGCAACTTGAATCTGAAGCGTATAAAACGTTATATATTAATATAAAAAATATGGTATAAAAAATTTTTTTAAAAAAATTAGACAATAATGACATATTAATATTATAATTATTAATAAATTAATTACAAGAAAAAAATACAGGTTTTAAGTTTAAATAATTATGTTTTATAAATGAATTTTTCCGCGGATTAAAGATGTGAATATCCCTGTAAAACATAAAAATGCAAATATTCCAAAAATTATTTTTATGCTCTTGATAAATAATGTAATATTGGAATATTCTATTTTTACTTTCCCGATTACAATTGAAAAAATAATAATTACTACACCCATACTGAACATTTGTCCTGTCATACGCGCTGCACTGACTGTTCCTGAAGCAACTCCGTAATTTTTTGGATCAACGGAACTCATAACTGCATTTGTGTTTGGTGATGAAAACAATCCGATTCCTGTTCCTATTACTGTTAAATAAAATGATACAGTGGCAATAGAGGTATAACTGCTTATGGATGAAAAAAGAAATAATCCTGCAAATGATAAGAACATTCCGGCTGAAGCAATTAATCTGGGTTCTGTTTTGTCAGATAACCTTCCGGCAAACGGAGATATAATGAATTGCATAGCAGGCATAAATATTAAAATAGTTCCTGCAGTTTTTGGAGAATATCCTTTTACATATTGTAAATATAAACTTACAAGAAAACTTACTGCATAAGTTGCACTATAATTTATAAATGCGGTTAAATTTGAAAATACGAAAATTTTGTTGTTCATGAAAAGATTGAAATTGAATATAGGATACTCGACTTTTTTTCCGCGTCTTATGAATAATATTAAAAACACTATCCCTGTTCCTGTTATGATAACTCCGTTTAATTCGATTAGTTTAGAAAATCCGTACAATAAAAAACTTAAACCTATTGTGTAGAATATAAATCCTATAGTATCAAATTTTTCCGGATTGTTTTCAATATCATCATTTTCAAGTTTTAACACGCTGAGAATCAATAATATTAAACTGCATCCTGCATTTATTAAAAAAATATATCTCCACCCCAAATGTTGTGTCAAAATTCCGCCTATATATGGACCTATGGATAGACCAAAGTAAACAACGCCTACATTAATACCTATAGCTTTCCCGCGTTCTCCGGCAGGAAAAGTTGACATAAGTATTGCAGACATAGTCCCGAACATCATCGCTGCTCCTATTCCTTGAAATAATCTGTATACGAGTAAAAAATAAATTGAGTTTGCAATTCCGCAAAAAAATGAAAACAAGGTATATATGATTACTCCGAACACAAAAATTTTTTTTCTTCCATAAATATCGCCGATTCTTCCTACAGGTAATAATAATACTGAAGTGGCAATAAGATAAATTGTTACAATCCAGTTCATTAATATTGCGTCAATATTGAATTCTGCACTTATCGCAGGAAGAGCTATATTTATTGAAGAAATTATTAGAGGTGTTAAAAATGCACTTATTGAAGTTATGACTAAGATTATTTTTTTGTTATGAGGTTTTTTATAAGACATAATTAATTTTTAGAATAAACCAAATGGTTTTAAAACTCTTGGAAACGCATTGTGAACATAAGAAATAATTATTCCATAGTTGACTACAGGAATTTTTTGATTTTTTAATAAGTCCATTCTTGATTCCATTTCTTTCTGATTAAGCATACATCCACCGCAATGGATTCCAAGTTTGTATTTGTTTAAATTTTTTGGAGGCTCTTTGCCTGAAAAAAAATCGAATTTTAATTTTTTTCCAGTAAAATTTATAAGCCATCTTGGAATTTTTACTTTTCCTAGATCGTCTGGCTGCTGATGGTGAGTACAAGCTTCAATAACTATGATTTTGTCATTATCTTTAAGTTTATTCAATGCGGATAATCCGGTCATTAAATATTTCAGGTCGCCTTTATATCTTGCGAATAAAACACTAAATGTGGTAATAAGAATTGATTCAGGTACATCAGCCGCAACTTTCATTATTGCTTGCGAATCAGTAATTACAAGTTTAGGCGGTTTTTTTAAATTATCAAGAGTATACTTAAGTTCACGTTCTTTGGTTACAATAGAAATCGCATCAGAATCAAGTATTTCACGTATTGTCTGAACTTGAGGCAATATCAATCTGCCTTTAGGCGCGCTTAAATCTATTGGAACAACAAGGACTATTATATCTCCGCCTTTTATCAAATCAGAAATTATAAATTTTTCTTTTATATGCGGAAAAATTTCTCCGAGTTTATCTTTTATTTCGGTTATTCCTGTTTTATTTTTTGAAGAAACATAAAAAACAGGATATTGTTTTATATAATCCGGAATAAATATATTTTTTTTATTCAAATCAACTTTATTTATAATGCAGGCAATTTTTATGCCTTTCTTTTTTATATAATCAACTGCATTTTTTTCTGCTTGTGAAAAACCGTTTTCTACAGAAACCACGAGAAATATGAAATTTGAAGAATTTATCGCATCAAAAGTTTTTTCCATCCGAAGTTTTCCGAGTTTTCCTTTATCATCAATGCCTGCAGTATCAACAATTGTTACAGGACCTACAGGTAAAATTTCCATTGGTTTATAAACAGGATCTGCTGTAGTGCCCGGAACATCGGAGACTATTGCAATATTTTGATTGGTTAATGCGTTTATAAATGACGATTTGCCTGCGTTTCTTTTTCCTATAATAACAATTTTAGGTCTGCCTGCTGAAGGTGTTTCATTAAGTCCTGTTTCCATAATAAAATATTTGCCTTTATTGAGCTTTGAAATGATTGGTTTACAAAATAAAATTATTTTCTGTGTTTTTATTGATTATCAATTAAACAGTTTGTAAACTAATCATTTCAAAGCAGAGTATTTAATAATGTTTTCTTTAATTTTTTTTAATTCTTTATCCGATACTATTTTATATTTTTTCAGATATTGTAATGAAGTCAGTTTTTTATTTTTTTTCTTTTTTATTTCAAAATCATGGACCATATCTTCTACTTTTCTGTATCCGAACATAGGTGTTAACGCTGTAAAAATACAATAACTGTTATCAACGTTTTTCTTTATATTATCTAAGTCAGGGGAAATTTTTTTTATTATTATGTCTGCTGTATTAATATTTGATTGAATCATCAATTTAAGTTCTTTTATAATGCAGTAAGCTATAAGCGGCATATAGGGGTTTAACTGTAAATGACCGCCTGCAGCTGCAGAACATAAAACTGAATCAAGTCCAGCGACAAGCATTGACGATTGAATTATATTTTCGATTGCCACAGGATTAACTTTTGCAGGCATTATAGTAGAACCTTTTTGCAGAGGTTTTAATTTGAGTTCTGAAATTCCGGCAGCAGGTCCGCACGATAAAAATCTAATATCGCTGCAAATTTTATTCAGATTTACCGCATTAGCTCTGAGAAGTCCGCTTATTTCTGCAAATACATCGCAATTTTGAGTTGAATCAATAAGATTTTCGGATTTGACAAGACTCAATCCTGTTATATCCCGCAATGAATTAATAACTGAAAATGAATACTTTTGATGAGCATTTAGACCTGTTCCTATAGCTGTTGCTCCGAGATTAATAACACGTATACGTTCGATGGACTTATAGATTCTCCATCTGTCACGGCTTATTGGTTCTGCCCATGCGCTGAACTGCTGACCTAAAGTTAATAATACTGCATCCTGCCATTCGGTTCGTCCTACAAAAATGATTTCTCTGTATTCGGATTCTTTTTCCTGAAGATTTTTTTGCAAGTAAGCGCAGCTGTCCTCCAATTGTTTTAATAAACGTAAAACAGCTATTTTTACAGCGCTTGGGAAAACATCGTTAGTGGACTGGCTTTTATTAACATCGTCAAGAGG
>JAGOBX010000318.1 GCA_017999075.1 Candidatus Babelota bacterium
CGGTCAATACTTGACTTTACTGAATTTAATTCATCTGTAAGTTTTTGAATTTGATTTTTAAGGTCATTATTGGATTTACTTAAATTTTCTATCTGCTTTTTATACTCTTCTTCATTTTTCCTGGTTTGCTCAACAATTTTTTTTTGTTCTGCAAGCTCATATTGAAGTTTTTCAGATTCTTTAATTTTTTTATTAAGCTCATTAAGCTGTTCAGTATACTTTTCAATTTCTTCCTGTTTAGCTTTTAAATCATCTCTGTATTTTTTTTCTCTAACAGATGCATCGTTTAAATCCTGCAAAGCAGTTGCAGTTTTTTGTTCTTCCGCGCTTTTAACTTCAGGCGCAACAATTTGAGCAGATTGAGTAACTGCATTATCTTTTTTCAATTCAGGTCCAACAAAGATACCGGCTAAAGCAAAAACAATAAAAAAACCTATTTGCAATCCCATAACAAATACCCCCTAAAATTTATGATTTTAATATTTTTTAAAAAAACACTCAAATAATACTATATATACATCTCAAAAAAATCAATGATTTATTCTGAGTCACCATTATAAATCATATAATCTGTAATCTCAATTTCAATTTTTGCCGCATCCTGCGGAGCTATACCTTTAGATTCTATGGATATTATTTGAGTTTCATGAATAGGCAAATCTTTTACAAGATAATATTCTTTGACATTCAATATTTTACCTGATTCCGAAATAAATTTCAGTTTTGATTTTACCCAATTATGCTTATTATTTGAATTATTTTTTAATTTTCCTTTCACTTCATAAATATTATTTTTTTCTCCTGAAAAATTAAAACTGAAATCGGAAATTTCAAGATTTAATTTAGGCACTCCTTTGACTTTATTGTCCCGGTTATTGATTTTCATTAGTAAATCAAGCAAATTTCTTGTTTCGTTGATGGTTTTCTCATAATCTCTTGAAAGGTAATGAGTTTTTATTATTTCAAGTTTATCAGTAAACTCTTTATTTTGTCCATTCTGCTCATCTTTATAGGATTTAATCAAAAAAACTTTAATTTCAGGGTTAACTAAACTTTTTAAATACAATTTGGTTAATTCATTTTCAGCTACGTTTATTGATTTATTTTCAATATAATATTTCCCGTATTTAGGAAGAGAAATAAAACCATTATTATCAATCGTGAAATTAGCAGTCATATACCTTGCACCGACAAAATCTATTCTCACAACATCTCCAAGTCCGATTATATATTCAGTGTCAGCTCGGCACGTACATATATTAATCATTATAAAAAAATATATATAAATAATCATCCTGCAGATTTTAATCATTATATTTACCCATAAATAAATAATACTTAATCTTAAATACATCCAATAACATTTTTAACGAATCTTTTATTATATTCACTTTAGACAAAGGACTGTTTATCCAGGTTATAGGCAAATCCAATATTTTTATATTATATTTTTTGGATAAGACTATTATTTCCACATCAAATGAAAAACCGTCAATTTTAAGTTTTGAAAAAATTTTATCTTTGATTTTATTTGAAAACATTTTAAATCCGCATTGCGTGTCTATAAAATCCGAACAAATTAAAAATTTAACTATTTTATTAAAAAACCTCCCCATATATTCACGAACCGTATTTTGCCGTTTCAACACATTCGACTCCGGTAAACTTCTTGACCCTATTATAATATCAGTTCCTGTTTCAATAAATTTTCTTATGAATTTGTCTATTTCAAACAGCGGAGTTGATAAATCTGAATCCATAAAAAAATATAAATCCGAATTTTTTCCTGCATTCATCATTCCAAACCTTACAGCAGCGCCTTTCCCCGCATTTTTATTTAAATTTAAAAGCCTGATTTTTAACGAAGAATTTTCACTCATAAATTTTTTTATAATATCTGACGTGGAATCAAAACTGCCGTCATCAACAATCACAATTTCATAATCGTAACTGAAATATATAAAATATTGTTTTAAATCTTCAAGAGTTTTTTCAATCCTGAGTCCTTCATTATATACAGGTATTATAAAAGAAATTTTTTTCATTTTTTTCATACTTCTTATTTTATCATAAATTGAAATTTAGTCAACCTGTAAAATATTTTAATAAAAATTTTAGTGCGTTTTTCATTCTGATATTGCATAATTATATCTAATGGAAAATAAAAAAAATATTTCAGGATTTACTTTAATTGAAATATTAATAGGATGCATAATTTTAGGAATTATAACAACCATTATAGCATCTTCAATTATATTTCACAGTAAAGCATTGAATAATTCACTGGTAAACATTGCAGGTTCCAATGAAATTTCGGAATTTTACATAAATTTTGATATTGAAATAAAATCTGCAATATCTTTAAATAAAATAAAATTTGATAATTTAACCGGGAATTGCACTGTAGAAATTATGTGTTATAACCCATACAAAAATATTAACTCGCCGCTGATAATTGTAAAATATAAAAAAATAATAAATCCGAAAAATTATAAATATAGTCTTGTAAAAGAAATTTATTGCAAAAGTTCGGAAAACTCTGGAGACGAAATATTGTATTCAAAAAAAAAATGTATAAAAAACGCCGATGACCTGTTTTTCGTATTTTTCAATAATTCATCAAAATTAACTGAATATTTTACAAATATAAAATTTGACAGGATAGAATTTAACGTGATCATAAACGGCGAACAAAAAAAAATCAATTTTTCAACTTGATTTTTTTACTGAAACAAATATAGTTAATCGGGTATTATGAAATTAAATAATTATTTGCCCGTAGCAGAATATTATTGTCATTTATATATACTCCCCTCAAAAAAAAATAAAAACACAATCGAAGATAAACTTAGATTTAATTTTTACAGTAATATGCGTATCTATTATGGTTCAGGCTATAATTTTAGATTTTTTCAATAAATTAATATAAAAATTAATATAAAATATTTTTTAGGAGGATATTTTTAATGGGTAACAGCAATGCAAAAAAGATGATTAAAATTAAAATTAATGGCGGAGAAACAATTGAATTCAAAAAAGGAACAAAAATCTATGAAGTAGCAGAATATCTCGGAAAAGGTTTATATCTTGTATCGGCTGCAGGTCTTGTAAATAACACTCTTGTCGATTTAGCTTATGAACTTAATAATGATTGCGATTTGAATATTGTAATGCTCGACACTATGTTAGGAATGAAAGTTTACAGGAGAAGCGTAGAATATGTTCTTGCAATCGCTATACAAGAATTGTTCGGTGATTCAGCGCGCCTTCTTGTAGGCCCTCATATTGAAAAAGGATATTACTTTGATTTAACAATGAAAAACCGCGATTATGTAAGTGAAAAAGAAGTTAATGAAATACGGAATAAAATGCAGGAAATAATAGCAAGAGGATTGGAATTCGAATTAAAAAAAGTTTCTAAAAAAGAAGCCAAAAAAATATTGGCAAAACGCAGTGATTTACTGAATTTAATAGATGATTTGGAAGATAATGAAGTTAGAATTTATACCCAGAAAGAAAGCGGGTTTGCCGACTTGTATCACGGTCCGATTTTCCCGAATACAAAATTCATAAACGCTTTCGATCTGTTAATTTTCGCACCTGGATTCATTTTGCAGTTTCCTGATTATGTAAACAAAGTGCTTATAATGCCTAAACAGCCAAAACAAATCAAACTGACTCAGGTTTTAAGAGAAACACGCGAATGGTACAAAATACAGGGTATAGAAAACGTATCACGTTTAAATGATGTTATAAAATCAGGAGACATATCAGAACTTATTAAAATTGCTGAAGCATTTCAGGAAAAAAAGATTGCTCAAATAGCTGATTTAATAGCGACTCGCCGCGATCAGATAAAATTTATAACTATTGCCGGTCCTTCTTCTTCCGGGAAAACCACTTTTGCAAAAAGATTGTCGATACAATTAAAAGTAAACGGAATTTTTCCTATAGCTCTATCTCTTGACGATTATTTTGTAGAACGTGAAACTACTCCTCGCGATGAAAATGGGGATTATGATTTTGAAACTATCGAAGCTCTTGATTTAAAGTTAATAAATGAACATCTTGCTGCTCTCCTTAAAAATAAACCTATAGAAGTTCCTCGTTTTGATTTTACTACAGGACATAGAAAAAAAGATACTCACAGAATGACTTTAACGCCTGGCCAGGTAGTAATAATCGAAGGCATTCATGGTTTAAATGACAGATTAACTGCTACTGTTCCTGCTGAAAACAAATTTAAAATTTATATAAGCGCTCTAAATCAGCTCCGTATTGATGACATTAACAGAATACCGACAACCGACTGCCGTTTAATCAGGCGTATGGTGAGGGATTACAAGTATAGAAGTTATTCTGCTCTTGACACAATTTCAAGATGGCCTTCAGTAAGAAGGGGAGAAGAAAAACATATATTCCCTTACCAGGAAAATGCTGATGTAATTTTCAATTCCGCACTCATTTTTGAATTATCAGTATTAAAAAAATATGCATTGCCTATTTTAAAAGAAGTACCTGTTGATTCAAAAGAATATCCAGTAGCAGAAAGCATAATGAGCTTTTTAACTTTATTCGGTCAGTGCCCGGAAGAGGAAATTCCTCCTACTTCTATAATCAGAGAATTTATAGGCGGCGGTTCTTTCAAATACTAATCTTTTTTAAACTTTTCGCCGGAATTCAATTTTTCGGATTCCGGCGGGAAAGTTTTCACATCTAAAATTTAATTATCAATTAAATCAAAAAAAATATATCACCAATTATATTTTCAAGTCAAATTTTTTTTACACAAATAAGATT